>JAZGFO010000116.1:0-6293 GCA_036479655.1 Saprospiraceae bacterium | reverse complement strand
TTTGCATCAAGGCAAAAAGATGAACGCCCGAACGGCGAGTGGAAATAATAATAAAAAA
Source organism: Saprospiraceae bacterium (assembly GCA_036479655.1). Lineage (GTDB taxonomy): Bacteria > Bacteroidota > Bacteroidia > Chitinophagales > Saprospiraceae > CAJXUU01. The sequence continues at coordinate 6,235 of JAZGFO010000116.1, read as the reverse complement.
ATCAATATATTTCATAATAAATGATATTTAGAATAAAATACAAATAGCCTTCTGCAAGATACAATCAATACATTCTTTAAGACAAAGAATGTATGGCCGAGCGCCTAGCGAAATATCACCTCCCTTTTACACCACCAATAACCCAACTGCCTTCATTCCTATAATTGCTTCAGAATTCCAAAAATCTTCAAAGTCATCAAAATGTTGTAAAAAATCAGATTTTAGTTTTCCAAAAGTAAGTGGTTTTTTAAAGGGTAAAGATGCTTTCGTTAATATTGATAAAAACCAATCAACTTGATGTGTGGATAATTCAATTTCAAGTTTTTGAGTTTTTGTATGAAAAATCAATATTGAAAATTCAGTATTGTTATCTACTTTTTGTGGATGGCCACCTAACCACACAATTTTATCATTTGTCTTTGGGTGTACATCTTTATCATTGAGACAAGATGAAATGAAACCCGGTGCAATAGAAGTTTCTGGAATTTCAAAATCAAACCATTCTTGCAACGGATAATCAAAACAAATCGCATGCATATAATTGAATAATGATTTTTTAAGACCATAACTATAAATACTATGGTCAATCCCTGTGCTATCATAAAACTGGATGTCATTATTTGCAAATGAGATTGGTTTTATATCTGGAATGATACCATACATTTTAGGGGATTTCCCAATTGGACTATGAGCTGTCAAAGCAAATTGATGCCAGAATGCAGATTGCACAATACCAAGTTCAAATAGTTGACGAACCATTTCTAAACTGTCAATTGTCTCTTGCTCAGTTTGGCTGGGATAACCATACATGAGATAAGTATGCACCATTATTTCTGATTCGGTAAAATTTCTAGTTACTTTAGCAACTTGCTCAACGGATACACCTTTTTTGATTAGCTGGAGCAATCTATCAGAAGCTACTTCTAGCCCACCAGATACAGCGATACATCCAGACGCTTTTAATAATCGACATAAATCGAGGGTAAATCTTTTTTCAAATCGGATATTAGTCCACCAAGTTACAATGATTCTTCTTCGGAGAATTTCTAATGCCACTTCTCTCATCAGAGCAGGAGGGGCAGCTTCATCTACAAAGTGAAAGCCTCTTTCTCCAGTCTGATATATTATTTTTTCCATACGGTCTACTAGTATACTAGCAGTCAGGGGCTCATAATTTCCAATATAGTCCAATGATACATCACAAAAAGTACATTTTTTCCAATAACAACCGTGTGCCATTGTCATTTTGTTCCATCTGCCATCACTCCACAGGCTATGCATTGGATTTGTGATTTGTATTACAGATATATACTTATTCAACAATAGATCAGTATAATCAGGAGTACCTATGTCAGCCTGTTTGTAGTCTTGACGTAATGAATAATTATTATATTCTACAACACCATCTACTAATAAAAATGTTCTCTTGAATAAACTGTTATTTGGATTATTCTTTTCAGAGTTTATTGTATTGGATAATAATATTTCTATAGGTAATTCTCCATCATCCAAGGTGATATAGTCAACAAACTCAAATACTCTAGGGTCCGTAATAGATCTCAATTCTGTATTTGGGAATCCACCACCCATAGCTATTTTTACATTGGGATGTGTTTGTTTTATATATTGGCAACATCTAAGTGTGCTGTATAGATTTCCCGGAAAAGGTACAGAAAAGCAAATTAATTTTGGATTGATGTCATTTATTCTTTTATCTAATATTTCGATAGTGATTTTATCAATAAAAGTCAATTCACTATGTAATAAATCATATAATTCATCAAAAGTATTTGCACTTAATCCTAATCTTTCTGCATATTTACAAAAACCAAAATTATCATCAATACATTCTATTATAAAATCGGAAATGTCCTCTAAGTAAAGTGTCGCAAGGTGTTTGGCTTTGTCTTGAAGTCCCATATTTCCAAATGCCCAATCCATATCTTCAATTTGTTCAAATCGATTGCATCTAGGCAATAAACCTCCGATAAATATTTGTCTTGCTAATGTTTCATTGTCTCCTTGTAAAAAGGAAATTACACTATCTATAGTATCAATGTACTGATCTTTTAAACTGTAAATACGGTTACTGTTTTCAGAATGATTTAGAATGTGTGCCCCTGCAATGTCAAACATTTCTGTAAGACCTTTTTTACAAAACATTTCTAATATCACTTCAATTCCTAAATCTATTTGAAAAGAAGTAAACTGTTTCGTATTCAAGAACCCCTTTAAGTAGGCTGTCGCAGGGTAAGGAGTATTGAGCTGTGTAAAAGGAGCCGTTATAAGTAGCGTATCTGCCAAGAGGTATGATTTTTAGCAAAGCTAATCGATTCTTTGGATAGTCAATTATTATATGTGATAAAAAAGAAATGACTGATGTCATAGTGATTGTTCTATACGAGAAGGGAGGAAATTATAATCGTATGAATTGAGATCTACAAGACAATAAAATATATGTTGTATCTTTCGAGATATTTTAAAGTCTATTTTTTTATAATATTACGTATGTCAAAATTTATTATTGCTTTCGTATTCTTGATAAATATAACCGCATGTCATGATTTCCTTGGAGATAAGACGACCGAATATCCGTTCTATGTAGGGACTTATACAAATGGTGATAGTGAAGGCATATATAAATATTCTCTTCATATTGACGGTACGCTTAGTAAAATTGGATTAGTAGCTAAGACAGAAAATCCCTCTTTTCTAACTATAAGTAAAGATAGAAAATACCTTTTAGCTTGTAAAACCAACTCTGATGTTGAAGGAAGTAAAATAAAATCGTTTTTGATAAATGACGATAGTTTAAGCTATATTACTAATAGCACAACAGGTGGAGCACATCCATGTTATATTACTATCAATAAATATAATTATATAATTACGGCTAATTATACAACGGGAAATGTAAGTTTACATAAGTTAGATAACCTGGGTAAAGTTTCAGATTTGCTTTTTAGTCAAGACCATTTTGGAAAAGGAGTAACTGATCGTCAAAAGTCTCCTCATGCACATTCCACTTTTTTTGATGCTGATGAGTTAGATGTAATTTCAGTAGATTTAGGTACTAACGATTTATGGTTTTCAAGGTTGGATACTATAAAAAATAAATTGATTGAGTCTAAACCATATAAATTAGCAATGAGTCCAGGTGCTGGACCAAGGCATTTAATTTTTCATCCCAATAAAAAATGGATATATGTTATTAATGAGCTAAATTGTACAGTCACCCAGCTGAAGAAAAACACAAAAGAAAAATATGAAATTGTAGCTTCTTGGACTACATTGCCAAGTGGATATATCAAGCCTAATACTTGTGCAGATATACATATTTCTGCGGATGGTAAATACCTTTACGCTTCTAATAGGGGACATAATAGTATTGCTATATATAAAGTGAATGCTGATACTGGCACTTTAATTCTAATCGGACATGAAAATACCAAAGGTGTCAAGCCAAGAAATTTTTCCTTGTCTCCACATGATAGTCATCTATTAGTAGCCAATCAAACTACAAATAATATTGTTTCATTTAAGCGGGACAAAAATACCGGACTTTTAGAGTATATAGATCAAATTGAGGCCCCAACACCAGTGTGTATTCTTTTTTAATTTTATCTGCTAATCCCCTTTATTTTAGCTTGCTTTGATGTATAGTTTTTAGATGACAATTAGGCAGAAATTAAGATTTTAGCAAAAAAACAAATGTATATAGTTGAAAACCTGAAAACATTTGTATTTTATTGAAAAAATTACTATCTTTGCACTCCGTTAGAGGCATTGTTTGATGTGTCTAAGTTAATTTTAAAAAAAAGACATAAAAGATCATAAATCAAAGTTATGAAAAAAGATATCCATCCACAAGAGTATAGAGCAGTAATATTTAAAGATATATCATGCGACATTTCGTTTTTATCGAGATCATGTGCTGATTCTAAAGAAACAATTACATGGGAAGACGGTAATGAATATCCACTAATTAAAGTGGAAATTTCAGCGGCATCGCATCCGTTCTTTACTGGAAAAATGAAGTTTGTCGATACTGCAGGGCGTATTGATAAGTTCAATAAGAAATTTGCAAAATTTGCAAAAAAATCTACCACAATGGAAGATCAATAAAATAATAAAAGCCCTCTAATTGAGGGCTTTTTTTTTGACTATATTTTTTAAAATTAGCTTTTTTATTGTGCCAACAAATACCTTCAAGAATATAATACTATTTGACGATGACAATTGGGAAAGTTTACTTCCATTGACATTTACAAAACCAATTTGCGAATTGAGAATTGGGATTCTTACTATAAGAGAGAAATGGGAAAAACATCTTAAGGCATCTGCTACAAGTTTTATTACTCAAGATTTCTTATCTGAGAAGTATCCTATTCATATTGATAATGACAATATCATAATCAATAGTACAATATTGCCAACACCAAAATTGATTAAACTAATTTTTCAATTAGACGCAAATGAAGCAATTTTAGATGGTGATGAATTATTGGCAGCAAGATTAACTAAAGAACAGTTTGAAAGACTATTGTCTGAAAGAGGAATGTCAGAGTTGCAAGGTGTTGATATATCTAAAGAGATTGATGTTGTCAAAAGAATATTGAGACCTAATGATATTTTTACTTATAATGATTCTGAAATTAGAGTGGATTTTGATTTATTGACAAAGGACAGAATCTCACAAAGTCTAAGTAGTACAAATACATTGTTAGGTGATGGCGACTTATTTATTGAACCTGGGGTTAGTATAGAAAGTGCTATTTTGAATACATCCAAAGGACCGATCTACATAGGTAAAGATGGCATAGTGATGGAAGGTAGTATGATAAGAGGGCCTTTTGCAATGTGTAAAAATGCTGTTGTGAAAATGGGAGCAAAAATATATGGAGCTACAACAATCGGACCTTACTGCAAAGTAGGTGGTGAGGTAAGCAATAGTGTATTAATAGGTTATTCTAATAAAGGGCACGATGGGTTTTTGGGAAATTCTGTTATTGGAGAATGGTGCAATTTAGGAGCGGATACCAATGTTTCAAATTTGAAAAACAATTATGATAATGTTAAACTATGGTCCTACGAAGAAAAGAAATTTATTCAAACTAATTTGCAATTTTGTGGCTTGATTATGGGAGATCATTCCAAAACTGCTATTAATACGATGATCAATACAGGAACGGTTGTTGGAGTTGCTACAAATATATTTGGTAGTAATTTTCCACGAAATTATATTCCATCTTATTCTTGGGGAGGTGCAAGTGGTTTTAAAACACACATGATGGACAAAGCATTGAAAACTGCTCGTATCGTAATGAAAAGAAGAGATATTGATTTAAGTGAACAAGATTCAAAAATATTTGAACATGTTTTCTATATGACCTCTAAATATCGTACTTGGGAATAATATCAACTATATTCAATAGATCATTTTAAAAATGTATTCCACTTTGTAACCAACCAAATTGAAGTGCAAAGAGTAATCCTAATGCTGCTAAATGCAACAACTCTTGAATCATGTGGTTTTTTATATTGATGAAGTTTATACCAATGAATACACTCAATGGAATTACATATAAAAGAGCTTGAGATGAGCTAAAGTTCTTATCTAAAAGTATCAGTAATACTGATACTAACATTAAAACATATAATATATCTATTTTTTTATGTGCTTGGATACTCTTTCTTATTGTGTATTTACTATAGTTGAATAAAACAAAAAACGCACTAAATATTGTCGCTATTAATGTATATAATCCAAAACCTTTTAAGTCAATAATTTTGAAATTAACAGTTGGAATGTACTTTTCATATTCATTTTTAATATTGAAATCTAAAAGATATAGTACACTGTAAAAGAGGAAAAAAGTTACTAAAACACCTATTATGTGCTGAAATATTTCATTACCCTTAATTGAGCGTAAGATGTATTGTCCTATCAATGTTATAATTATAAGATAAATATAACTTGGCAATATAAGAATGGATATTCCTAACAATAACCCCACATTAAATATTCGCCCAGCTACATGTGGTTTTTTATATATCGTAAATAATTGGGACAATGCCATAAGAACAAAAGTATTGGCAATCAATGCAGGCGACAGAAATGTGAAACTTGGAAGGAAACTTACGGCTATCACATATATTAGCCCTGGGAATAGAGTTATTATTGATGCTAATCTATGTTTTATTACCATACGATTAATCATCAAAGCATGAATAA
>JAZGFO010000115.1:0-4613 GCA_036479655.1 Saprospiraceae bacterium | reverse complement strand
TTGGAGCCATTTGTTTCATTAGTTTTCCAAAAGAATCACTCCATTCTATAGGGAAATCTTGTGCAATATATGATTTTGTCTCTACAGACTTACTATCCAGTAACCATTCTTCTGTTTTGTATCCTGCAATTTTTTTTGTCTTTCCAGTTTTTGTCATTGTTATTGGATCATCTTCATTAATTACATTTTTTGCAATATGTTTTGATAGTACATTTGACATAGCAAAAACACTCTTTTTATCTCCTTCTATACTGTATATAGCAGTAATGTCTTTACCCATATCCATTACCATGTAGGTCGTTTTTTTCTTGTCTTTTTGGACAAATGCCATTATTGGTTCATTTTTTTTAAACATTAGTGTCATTTCGTTTTTGTCACCATTATAGTTCTTCGTTTGAGCTTCTAATATTACATCAAAGTTGTATTCAGTAGGTAAGTCTACTGGTTTCATTATCTCATTAAGAAAACCAGAATAGTCTTTTTTTGTAGTTCCGTTGATACTATCTTGTTCGTACCTTTCTCTAAGCATATCGTCCAATGCTTTATCGACAGGTTTCCATGCTGCTCTTACAATTTCTTCTGAAATTCGTTCGACAATTTCATTTTCTACTTTGTTTTCTAACTTATCTACGGCACGATCTAATATTCTGCCGAAAATTTGAGCTTCTATAGAAACATTGGTAATTAATAAAATTAGTAATATTGTAAAAATCTTTTTCATAATAGTTTGGTATTGAGTGGATAAAACCCAAAAGTACAGTTTTTTTAGATTGAATACAAGTATAGTGTTACCTATTCTTAATATTTGGGAATTATACAATAAGAATGAACGTCCTACCACAAACGAAAATTAAAGTAAAAACAGACTTATTCCTAATATTTAGAGATTCAATGTCTGTTATCAATCAATTTTCTTTGTCTAATTTTCTATTTGTATTTTTGATGCAGAAAAATGGAATAAGAATTAATAAAATAACTAAAAAGAGAAAAAAGAATCTTAAGCAATTCAAAAATTAGTTATTTTTGTAAATAACTACAATATTATTAAATGATAGTAGCTAATATAAGAGATCATAACAAACTCTACTATGACTGCTTCAACATTTCATACTTAAAATAGCAAAATGGAAATTAACGATATTTTATTTCACAAAGGAGAAAATCGCAAAAAATATTATAACGCAGTTGTCCCTCCAATCATACAATCGAGTAATTTTGTATTTGACTCTGTTGATGAAATGAGAAATGCTATTTCTGATGAGATGAATCACCACATATATACTAGAGGGAATAATCCTACAGTAGAAATATTAAGAAAAAAAATTGCTGCGTTGGAGCATGCCGAAGACGCAATAGTGACATCGAGTGGATCTTCAGCGATATCAATAGCAGTCATGAGTAATGTGTCAGCTGGTGATCATATCATATGTGTAAATAAGCCTTATGCTTGGACCTATAAATTGATTACTATATTATTAGCTCGATTCGGTGTAGAACATACATTCGTAGATGGAAGTGATATTTATAATATAAAAAAAGCAATTAGACCCAATACAAAATTACTCTATTTAGAGAGCCCTAATTCATTAACTTTTGAATTACAAGATTTAAAAGCTTGTGCCAAATTAGCAAAGGCAAATAACATTACAACCATTATAGACAATAGCCATTGTAGTCCAATATTTCAGAATCCGATAGATTTTGGAATTGATCTTGTTATACATTCTGGGACAAAATATCTCAATGGTCACAGTGATGTTTTAATAGGAACAATTTGTGGTTCAAAAACACTAATAAAGAACATATTCGTTAATGAATTCATGACTTTAGGCGTCAATATTTCTCCCCATGATGCGGCATTAGTGATTAGGGGGTTACGTACATTACCTTTGCGACTACACCGATCTGATGAATCAGCTAAAAAAATAGTAACATGGTTAGAAAAACATCCAAAAATAAAAAAAGTAATCTATCCATTTAGCAATAATTTTACTCAACAAGAACTTGCAAAAAAACAGATGAAAGGTAATGGGGGACTATTTACGATAGAACTAAATACTGATAATAAAGAAGCTGTTTATAGATTTACAAATGCAATTTCAAAATTTCTAATAGCAGTATCTTGGGGTGGATACGAGAGTTTGATGATTCCAAGTATTACCTTTCACGATATGGATGGTATGCCAGACTCTCCTATCCCATGGACATATGTCAGGCTGTATGTTGGATTAGAAGATCCTGAATATTTAATAACTGACTTAGCACAAGCACTAGAAAAGGTGTAAAGCTTCTTGCAGATGATTATTTAAATATTTTTATTCAAAGTATCTTTTTTTTAGGATATATATTTATTTATTATTATTTCCACTCGCCGTTCGGACGTTCATCTTTTTGCCTTGATACAAAAAATCGAACTAAAAAAATCAAGTTATGTATGAGCTCTTAACTCTTTTACCTCCCTAACGCTAAGCTCATAAATGACAGTCTGGTAGAACTGGCTGTAGTTGTATTTTTAGCAATATCATCAAGTGTCGTTTTGAATTCATTCGAAATCGTAATAACGCATTCACTTTTGAGAATACCTAATAACGTACTAAACAAAGGTAAAAACTCCAAGACTCTCCAGGCCACTTAATATCACATCTAAGCCCACACCAGTACATATCAAAAGCGGGCAGCCCGTGCGAAAACATGGGTGCTCTTCTCCCAAGGAGTTCATTCAGTCATGTCTGATAAGACAGAATCTAAGAAGCATCCAATATAGTCTGTCTGACAAGATAAAAAATCCAAAACTTATTATGTTTTTTATATAAAACCCGAATAAAAATAGGACATACTATAATCTTATTTGCTATTAACTAAATATATCCTATTTTTGAACTAGAATGACAGATAGTAAAATATATATAGCTTTAACACATCTCTCAATATATGAGTTGAATAGTTTTATGAAGTACCTTCAATCTCCGTACTTTAATAAAAATGAAACATTGACAGAATTATTTGAGATATTTTTTAATCAAATAAAAAAAACAAACGGAGATATAATTGAAAGTAATATCGTGTGGGCAACTCTATTTCCTAATAAGCCTTATGATGATAAAAGGATGAGAAAACTTAATTCTGTTTTGCTTAAAGAATTTGAAAATTACTTGGCACAGAAAGTATTTGACAGTGATGTTTTTCTTAAAAACAATATGACACTTAGAGCTATCAGAGAAAAAAAACTAGTGAAACTTTATAAATCTACAGTGAGTGCCACTAATAGAAAATTGGAAAACACCTTTAATAAATCCACAGAGTATCTTTATGCAAAATACTATAATGAAAAAGAGAAAATGGATCTCTATTCAGAAAGTGAATTACTAAGAAAAAGGTCAAAAAACATAGAAAACGAAGTCAATATTTCTACTATTACAAATTACTTAGATCAATTCTATATTGCTGAAAAATTAAAATATCTTGTGAAGCTACAAAGCTGGAAAAAGAACTTTAATCTAAAGCAAGATATTGATCATAAGGACATGATGCATCATATGATTAAGTCAGGTCTATATGACAATAATCCTCCAATCATAATATATTATACGATATGGAAAACACATTTAGAACCAGATAATTTAGACAATTATTATAAACTAAAACAACAAGTTGAAGAATACATTGAATGTTTTCCAAATGATGAAATAAGAAGTATCTATGATTCTCTATTAAGTTTTTCAGTAAGAAGAGTTAATAAGGGTGATCTTTCTTTCCAAAAAGAAACGCTCGATATATATAAAGAAGCACTTAAAAAAGAAGTTCTTTTTCTTGACGGACATATTACAGCAACTACATTTAATAATATTGTATTTTTTGCTCTTCGTACTAATCAATATGATTGGGCTGACGATTTTATCAAAGATTATGGACCACTACTTAGCCACCAAGATCGACTCAACTCTGTCTCTCTTAGTAAAGCTAGAGTAGAATTTTATAGAAAGAACTATGGTCAAGTTATAGATCTACTACAACAAGTAGAAATGGAATCCGTAGTCTATAATCTAAGTGCAAAAACATTACTACTGTCGTCATACTATGAGCTAGATGAATTTGATGCACTTGACTCTTTCTTAAATTCATTTAGAGTATATATCAATAGAGAAAAATCGATCTCACTTAGAAAAAAATCGCTATACAAAAAGCTTTTGAGTATTGTAAAAAAGATAATAAGATTATTGCCAAATGATAAGGCAGCAATAAATGCTCTAATTTTAGAAATAGAAGAAAGCCCCGGAATAATAATCAAGCCATGGTTATTAGAAAAATTAAGAGAAAAGTAACTTTTACTTTAATACACATACCTAAGCCTACACCTAAGCCCACACCTAAGTCAACATCTAAGCCCACATCTAAGTCAACATCTAAAAGCGGGCCGCCCGTGCGAAAACGAGGGAGCGGGAGCAGCATTGTAGCAAAGCAATTTTTCGGACTAGATTTTTTTTGTTTTCGTTTTTTTTATCAATGAAAAAAAGGCTCACAACACTCGCTAACGCGATTTCTTCATTAGAGCACTGTCGTACTCTACTCCCAAAGAAGTTCATTCAGTCATATCTGATAAGACAACATCTAAG
>JAZGFO010000114.1:0-16529 GCA_036479655.1 Saprospiraceae bacterium | reverse complement strand
GAAATTAGATCATCCGACTTTTCAGTTAATACACTGATACCTTATATCAATTATCAATTGTCAATTCCTAATCAAGATATGAAGTGTACTTTATCTGGCAATTACCTTTTGGTCGTTTATGAAGGAGATGATGAAGAGGATCGACTACCAGTAATTTCGAGACGATTTATGATTTTTGAGAATATAGTATCAGTAAGTGTTAATAAGAGAAGACCATTTGAAGTATTAAAAATAGATTCCCATCAAGAGTTTGATTTGTTTGTTAGTAATAAAGATTTTAATATTGTAAATGCTCAAAAATCAGTTTCTGTTGATGTTTTGCAAAATTATAGATGGGACACTGCTATTAAAAACCTAAAACCAAAATTTGTAATTGGTGATAAAATGACCATAAATAATACGGGTAAAGTATCATTCCCTGCATTAAAAGAATATCGCCCAATAGATATTAGATCATTTGAGATTAGGGCAATTGGCATTAATTCTATTGACCTTAATGATTACAATACGAATGTACTGTTGGACCTTGGACGAGTAAGGAGAGATTCTCATTTTTCAAATGTGCTTGATGCTAATGGACAGTTTGTAATACAAAATAGAGACATTGGTAGTGACCGTACAGGCGGTGATTATGCCAATGTGGTTTTTGCTTTAGAATCAGATAAGCTGGAAGAAGATGTCTATATTATGGGAGCATTTACAGGATGGTACCCAGAAGAAGAGTTTAAAATGAGATATGACGACCAACGAGGTGTATATATAGGAGATGTATTGTTAAAGCAAGGTTTTTATGATTTTCATTATGGAATATTACAGAATAATGTACTCAATGCTCAACCAATAGAAGGAAGTTGGTCTGAGACAACTAACGTTTATCAAGTACTTGTATATCTTAGAGAACCAGCAGACCAGTATGATCGTATTATAGGATATTATGAATTTAATTCTTTTTGATGTACATATAGAGAAGACCTAAGCCGGGAGTTTCTAACACATTATTAATCAATAAATTTCATTTTTGCTTGCCGATAGGGTATTGAGCAACAATGAAGTGACTGTCATAGGACCTACTCCTCCAGGGACAGGTGTGATGTAGCTACACTTAGGAGCGACATTGTCATAGTCAACATCACCGACTAATCTGTAACCTCTTTTTCTTGTATTATCTTCTATTCGATTTATTCCAACATCAATAATAACTGCACCATCTTTGACCATATCACTGGTTATGAATTCTGGAATTCCTATTGCTGCAATAATAATATCTGCTCGTCTTACTTCTTCTGCAAGGTTTTTTGTCCTACTGTGTGTAAGAGTAACAGTCGCATTGCCTATTTTTGCTTTTCGTGATAATAAGATACTCATAGGAGTTCCTACTATATTACTTCTTCCAACTACAACAACTAATTTTCCTGAAGTTTCAATATCATATCTGTCCAACATCTGAATGATACCATATGGTGTAGCTGGCAAATAACAAGGTAGCCCTTGCGCCATTCTACCAAAATTTACTGGATGGAACCCATCAACATCTTTTGATGGGTCTATTGCCAACGTAACCTTTACCTCATCAATGTGCTTAGGTAAAGGTAGCTGTACAATAAAGCCATCAATATCATCATCATTATTTAAATCATTGATTATACATAAAAGCTCCTCTTCTGATATCGAATCCTCTTTTCTTATCAAAGTAGATTCAAATCCTACTTGTTCGCAAGATCTTACTTTACTTCTTACATATGACTCACTAGCTGGATTATTTCCGACTAGGATTGCTGCAAGATGAGGTGTTTTTTGATCTTCACTCTTAAGTTCACTAACAGACTCAGCGATTTCACGTTTTATTTCTTCTGATAGTTTTTTTCCATCGATGATATGCATAGGTATTTGTTTTTATAGATACAGATGCTAATGTAATCATTATTTATTGACTTAATACCACATTTTATGTTGATTTAGAAAACTAATTGTTTAACTAAAAAATAACATAAAAGACACTTTTTATACTTTTTATTTAACCAATTAACATATTATAAAAAAAATATATGTGTTTTTTTTGTAATATGTTATTGAGTTTAAGTTTTGGTTTTAACCCCATATGCCAGAATTTTACATTTTTAATTAAATTCTGTAATTTTACTATTTGTCAGCATAAAGTATTGTATTTGTCGTCTATTGTGTTGATTTAAAAACAAAATAAGTTGTTTTGTTAGTAGGGGTAGTGTCGATTTTTATTGTCTACTATGTGAGGAATGTTTTTTATGAAGCATTTATTGTGACTTTTATAATATTGAATAGTCATAATTTTCGGAATTGGGCTTAGTTTTTGCTCATGATATAATGTCGCCTTACAATTTTTTTTTGTGACATTTATTCGAATCATTATTATAACCTTAAATTTTAAAGAATGAAAATTTTTAAACTCCTAACTTTTAGCATGCTGCTCTTTTTGGGAAACCATCTACAGGCTCAAGTTACAAGTGTCAACTATCAAATGAAGTTTGATACTGCTACTTGTCTATATGATTGCTATGTAATCATTAACTCTGGATCAGCGGTTACGCAACAAGAAAGAACCCAGTTTAATGCGCAGTACTCTATTATAGTACCGACAGGCATTGGGCTTAGTTTGACTCAAAGTTACTTTCCTTTAGTTGATAATACCAATCTTGATGGAACTGTTCCTTCAAATTGGGTTATATCCGCTCCTACAGTAGCTCCGGCTGCTCAACCTGGCAGTGATTTTTATAGTATCACACCAAGTTTAGCTCCTACATCGAGATACAATGTACTTAATAGTGGTGATACTGTAAAGGTATTTAGTTTACAATTAGATTCAACATTTAGTTGTGCTGAAGGAATAAGGATTTATGAAAATGGAGTTGATCCTACATCTTCAGATATAGGAATGAACAACTTGGATTATAGCAATGGTTTTACTATTGGTAATACCTTACAAAGATATAATGAGAATTCAACTCAAGTATATCCACCTAAGCCTGTAATCGTTAGTGCGATTGTAGAATGTTCTGATGGTATCGAAATTGATCTTACGGCTTATACGCCAGCATGTCAATTGCCACTTACGTATTCTTGGACAGGACCTGCTGGATATACATCTACAACAGAAGATGTATCTATCCCATTGACAACAAATATAAATAATGGTGACTACACTGTTACTGTTACCGATGCATATGGTTGTATGACAGAAATAACTATTGAAGCTACTTCTAAACCAGATGCAGGATTAGATAAAACAATGTGTGCTGGAACGATGGACACTTTAATAGGTGTACCTTCAACTGGTACTTGGGAGATAGGAAGTAACAATTCTTTTGTGACGCTACAGTCAGTAGGTCCTGGTAAAGCTATTGTTACTTTTGGTGATTTTGCTAATATTGGTGGAGTTACACCTTTAGATTATGATTTCTATTATTCTATACCTGGTTGTGCAGATACGATGATAGTAAGTGTAAATCCTCAACCGAATGCTGCAGTAATTGGTGATGGAGATATATGTTTGGAAGAAAATGAATTTTTATTCCCTTCTTTTGGAGGTACTTGGATAAGTAATCATCCGAGCATTGCAACAGTAACTAGTCCTGGTGGTGTAATATCACCAGTTTCAGCAGGAACTGCGACTTTTACATTTACAGATGCAGTTACTGGTTGTGAAAATACTGTTGGACCTATTACAGTTAACCCAGCACCTACCGTATCTAATTTGGGTAGTGATACATTATGTGTAGCTACTACTACTAATTTAAATCCGTCCACTGGTGGTGAATGGGTATCAACAGATACAAATGTATTTACAGTTGATAATAGTGGTAATGTAATGGCAGTTGCTCCAGGTAGAGCAGCAGCATTATATACTAGTGATGCGACTACTTGTGTTTCTGATTCTCTTTTTATAACAGTAGTACCAAAACCTGTAACTCAAGTTTTGGATGATTCTATATGTGTATATATGACTACACAATTATTGCCATCTACTGGTGGTACTTGGACTTCTTCTAACCCTATTGTAGCCTCGATTACTAATGATGGACTTGTTACTGGTAAAGCTGTAGGAGACGCGGTGTTTACATATACGCAGACAGCATCGAGTTGTGTTTCTCCAGTATCTGATACTGTATGGGTTACACCAGCTCCAGTTATTGGCGCTTTGCCATCTGACGAATTATGTACATTAGAAAACATGACTTTATCACCGACAACTGGTGGAACATGGACAAGTAGTGATCCAGCTGTAGCATCTGTTACTCTTGCTGGTGTAGTAACTACTAAGACAGGTGGTAACGTAGTATTTACATTTGAGGCTACTGCAACTGGATGTTCTGCACCAACGGAAACATTACTAGTACATCCTAATCCTACTGCAAGTACAGATAGAGATACAATATGTATAGATGATATGGCAGCTTTAACTCCTGCTACTGGAGGTACTTGGGTAGCTGTATATCCAGGTTTGGCTACTATAAGTGGTTCGACAGTTACAGGTGTAGCTGAAGGAAATGCAGCATTCCTTTTTACAAGTGATGCGACGGGTTGTACATCTGATACAATGTTTATTGAAGTAGAGGCAAGACCGATTACTACATTACCGACAAATATAATATGTGCTTTAGAGACTTTACAACTACAACCATCGTCTGGAGGTACTTGGGAAAGTAGTAATCCTGCTGTAGCAACAATTGATAATAATGGATTAGTTACTGGGCTTACGTCTGGAGCTGCATTTTTTACATATACTAGTTCATCAAGTGGTTGTAAATCTGATCCTACTAATCCTTTGATAATAATACCAATACCAGTTGTGACAATATCAGGACCAACAGGATTGTGTATCGGCGAGACTTCTATGGCTGCTCCAGCAGGGGGTGGTACATGGGCAAGTAGTGACCCACTAATTGCAGACATACATGCCAATACAGGTGTTATTACTGCAATTTCTCCAGGTACCGTAACTTTTACATTTACTACTTTTGCAACTGGTTGTGAGTCAGCTCCAACAGAGCCTTTGACAGTTTTTGAAGTGCCAGAGGTAAACTGGGTAGGACCACCGACATTGTGTGTTGGGACTTCTACTACAGTATTTCCTAATTCAGGAGGTATTTGGTATAGTGATGATGAGACTGTAGCAACAGTTGATAATCAAGGAAATGTAACAGCCATTGGAAATGGTACAGCCAACCTTACTTTTAAATTAACTGCTACTGATTGTTTTTCAGCTGCATTGGTTGTGACAGTGTCACCAACGCCAGATGTTGAAGTTACTGGATCAACAGTATTGTGTATTGGAGCAACTACTGATCTATCTCCTACTACAGGAGGTACATGGACAAGTAGTAATGAAAGTATTCTAACTGTAACTAATTCAGGACATGTTATAGCAATAGCACAAGGACAAGCGACATTTACATTTGTAAGTGATCTTGGTTGTGGATCGAGTGATTCTGAACCAGTTATTGTTAATGGAGGACCTACATCAATTATTACAGATTTTGAATTGTGTATTGGAGAAACAACCAATGCTACAACATCATCTTTAAATGCAGGAATATGGACAAGTTCAATGCCTGCAGTTGCAGATATTGATAATAATGGATTGATAACAGCATATAGCGAAGGTACTGCTACTTTTAAATTCGAAGATAGTGTCACAGGTTGTACGTCAGACGCATCAGCATTGTTGACAGTGCAACCACAGATTGTACCTACATTAGGTGGGGCAGATTCAATATGTATAGGAGAAAACACACAGTTTTTCCCATCAGTTGATGGATCTTGGTCAAGTAGCAATGAATCAGTAGCAACAATAGAAAATAATGGTCAAGTTACGGCAACGGGTACAGGTAGAGTAGTATTTACCTATACACCAGTTAGTAATAACTGTCCTTCGGTACCAACTGATAGTATTACAGTTACACCTGGTCCAGATGTTACTGTACCACTTGATAATGAGATTTGTGTAGATGAGACTTTACAATTAATGCCAAGCACAGGAGGAACATGGGAAAGTTTAAATGAAGTAGTAGCTAGTGTAACTCCTACAGGTTTAGTAACAGGAGTAAGTGGAGGACAAGCAACATTCCAATTTACTGAAGACGCAACAGGATGTAAATCAGATATTAGTGATCCAGTTATTGTACATAATCCACCAGTAGTATTTATTGATGGAACAGATATACTTTGTTTAGGTGGTACTACACAATTATCTCCTTCTACAGGTGGTGTTTGGACACCTACTGATCCTTCAATAGCATCAGTTGATGCAAATGGTGAAGTAACGGCATTAGCTTTTGGAACAACTACATTTAGATTTACAGAAGGTGTAAATGGTTGTGTGTCAGAAGAGACGCTGCCTATAACAGTAAAAGATTCTCCTCCAGCAAACGTAACTGGTGAGACAGAAGTATGTATAGGAGCTAAGACAACATTAGAACCTACAGAAGGTGGAGAATGGGTAAGTAACAATCCATCAATCGCAATAGTAAATAATTCAGGAGTAGTGACTGCAATGGCACCAGGGGAAGTAACATTTACTTTTACTGAAGCTGCTTCAGGATGTAGTTCTGAATCAACAACAGGAATATTGACAGTATCATCTTGTCTCGATCCAGATTTTAATGTTACATATGTAGATGTACCAGTACCTGGAGATGTAAGTACAAATGATGCTACACCAGGAAGTCCAGCACTTACGCTTGCTTATGGTATAGCGCCATTAAATACTGGAAAACCAACAGGTGCATTGTACACATTGACAATGGGTACAGATGGTGTCTATGAGTTTGTAGGAAATATGATAGGTGTATATACTTTTGAAGTTGAAGTGTGTGTAGAACCATTGACACAAGGTTGTCAATTTACAACACTGACAATAACAGTAGTAGATTTTGCTAATCCAGACAATGCTCCAATAGCAAACTTGGACTTAGCAACGACACCAATCAATACAGATGTAGAAATACCGACACTTGCCAATGATAGGTGTGTAATAACCACAGGGTGTTCTTTGGATCCTGCATCAGTAACAATAATAGAAAACCCAAATCATGGGACAGTAACTGTGGATGCAGCTACAGGAAATACAACGTATTCTCCAACGGCTGGTTATATTGGTGTAGATACTTTACTGTATCAAGTATGTGTAACAGGCGACTTGTCTAATTGTGCACAAGCTTACCAAGTGATAATAATAAGTGATAGTACTGCACCTAACTCGACAGTAGCGGCAGATGATTTTAACATTACCAATGAAGGGATACCTGCTACTGGTGATGTAGATATTAATGATAGTGATCCAGAGGGTGATAATCAGACTGTAAATGGATATACATCGACAGTGCCAGCAGGTACATTAGTACTTAACAATGATGGTACATATGTATTTACTCCTGCACACGAGTATTATGGACCAGTGGATTTTCCATATACTATATGTGATGACAATGCTAATCAAGCTTGTGCTGATGCAACATTACATATATTAGTAATGAGAGATTTGACAATATTCGTAAGGGTTTACTTAGAAGGATCAATAATGAATAATAATGGAGAAATTGGTACTACTCATACTAGACCATTGATGAGAGATAATCTTAGAGATAGTCCATTTAACAATGTATCTCATCCTTCAGGTGTATATATTCCAGGTAAAGATCCTTATACTTACTTAATTGGTGATAACATTATGGTAAGTCACTTTACACATGTAGGACCATATGTTAATAATGTTGCTGGCAAAATGGTTCCAACGGACTATGCAACTATTGATGATTCGTTAGCAGTATATAGTGTGGAAGGAGAAGATGCAATCGTGGATTGGGTATTTGTAGAATTGAGATCAAAACATGATAGTTTGACAGTTGTAGCTACAAGGTCAGGTATAGTGCAAAGAGATGGTGATGTAGCTGAGATAGATGGTGATTTTGGATTGAGATTCCCTGGAGTTGCTGTAGATGATTACTATGTAGTAGTGAGACACAGAAATCACTTAGGTGCTATGACAGGATTACCACAAACTCCAAATCAATTGTTTGATTTAGTAGATTTTACGGTAGAGACAACGCCAATATATGATTTTGGTACTGGTTTTAATGCACTGTACGATTATACAGGACTTGCTCAGCAAAAAGGAACATTAGACAATGGATTACCATTAGGTTACCAATTTCTATGGGGAGGAAACCTAAGTCATGACGATGTAGGTGGAAGACAATTGATCAAATACAATAACCCTAATGATGATTTGAATTCAATCCTTACAGATGTGTCTGGATATGAAGTTAAGGATGCAAGTGGTAATATTATAGACTATAACTACTATACCAATTTTGATTTTGCTTATGGGTATAATCCTGGTGATTTTGATATGAACTCAAAAACTAAAGTAGATAATCCTGGTGATGATGTCAACTGGTTGTATGGACAATTATTGTTCTACCCATTGAATGTAGCATTTACAGATAATTTTGATCACTTTACTGAGCAATTACCATTTGATTAATAATTTAAATTGAGTGACTTTATAGAATTGACAAGTCATAATAATGTAATTAAAAAATAAGAAAATATTTTATGAGTAGCGATTGTTTTAAAATCAATTGCTACTCAAAAAACCTTTAAAATAATATAACGTGAAAAAGAATATACTTTTATTAATCCTAGTTGTTTGTGTACAAATTACATACGGACAAATTAAGGATGTAAATTATACACTTAAGTATAATACTGAAACATCGTTTTTTGATTGCTATTTGGTAATCAATAACGGAAAAACAAAAACTTTGAAAGATAGAGTTCAATTGAATTCTTTAGTTTCAATCGTTGCTCCTGCTGGTAGTAATTTGTATGTAGAAGAGTCATACATGCCATTGAAGAGTAATCAAGATTACAAAAGCTCAGAGCCAATATCATGGGAAGTATCAAATGAAGTGGTTTCTCCTGCTGCATTGCCAGATAGTAAAATAGTTTCTATCTCTCCTTTTCTAATTCCATCTGCATTTTATAATGATATGTCAGCTGGAGATGAAGTGAGATTGTTTAGCATTAAAGTGACACCATTTCCTGCTTGTGGAGAAGGAGTAAGATTGTTTGATAATGATAATGATCCTACCTCAAGTGATGTGGGTATGCATGGTAGTAATTTTAGTAATGGATTTACTATAGGAGCTGTTAAGCAAAAATATTCAGGTAACAATCCAAGTATATTGCCAGCGAGTCCAATAATCAACAGTATTGAAGTATTGACTCAAGATAGAATCTCATTAAATATTGATGTAGAATCTGAAACTGAATTAACTTATGAGTTTTATGGTCCTAATGGTTTGATTGGAGATTATAATGCACTTTTAAGCTTACCTGCTAATAAGATTGTAGCGGGAGAGTACAGGATGATTGTTACTAATAGTATCGGATGTTCTTCTGAATCTGTTTTCTATCCAAGAACGGCAGAATCGAATACAACATTTGCTAATGCTACTGAAACTTTAAATACAAATACAGAAACTAGATCATTTGATGGTTCTTTTGCTTCTTCTGTTTATCCTAACCCTGCGCAAGACGTGATTACACTCACATTGAATGGTGGTGTAGGTACAGATGTAAAAGTTGATATTGTAGATCTACAAGGAAAAGTTGTAAAAAACAATATAGTTGATATGAAATTAGCTACCGAAACGCAAGAAGTTAAAATTTCTACAGGACTTAATCCTGGAATGTACTCTGTGGCTATCACAATAGATAATAATGAGGTTGTAAACCACAAACTACTTATTATAAAGTAATAATTAATTTTAGTCGATTAATAAAAACAAAGCAACTTGGGCAACCAAGTTGCTTTTTTTATTTTAATTAAAAATGATATACTGCTGGCGAACATATACAGAATGAGTTGTATAAAGCTATAATTTAATAATTATATTTTTATTGTATAATCGCAATGCAACCAAGTACAAAATGACTACAAAACTTATTGCAAACATCAATGAACCTAAGTAATTACCAAAAATTGGTTGGTAAATATTTTTGAAAATATAATTATAACCATTAGTGTCACCAAATTTGAATATATAGATAAGCGCTTTTACAATTAGCCCAGATAATACAAATGTAAATAAAGCGTTTCTACCAAAAACTTGAAAAGGAAAAGCCCATTTACTATATTTTTTAATATCTGTAATATAAATTATTACGGATAAGAAAATAAGCGCTATACCTGAAGTATATACAACATAAGATGATGTCCAAAGTGGTTTGTTGATAGGGAAGTAATGGCTTAAATAACAGATTGCCAATATTATTAATAAAACACCTGTTATAATTGATATTTTTAAAAGTTGTTTTAAGTTGGTTTTGTATTTTATGAGTGTTTGGCCAGCTAAATACCCTATTAATACCTGCATAGAAGAAGGAATTACACCCAAAAGTCCTTCGGGGTCAAATTTTACTCCAAACCCCCCATAAATATTTTTGGTAGGTAGAAAAAGTGCATCTAATTGACTATTAATATTGCCCTCTAATGTAAAATCCCCCATTGAACTCAAATATTTATAATAACCTATCAGAATGATAATAATAGTTGCCAATATTACTTTTGGTTTTTGTAGTATAATAACAAGCAATGCAGCCAATCCATAACTTAACGCGATTCTTTGTAAAACTCCAAAAAATCTAATATCAAAAATATTTTTATAATAAAATGGAAACCAATTTAGCAAAAGTCCAATTGCAAAAATATTGATTGTTCTTTTAAGTATTTTTTTTAGTTGATTAGGTTTAGAGACATTATTGTTATTCAATGATAATGCCATTGATAGCCCAACAGCAAATATAAAAAACGGAAAAACTAGGTCAGTAAGCGTACATCCATGCCAAGAAGCGTGCTTGAAAGGAGGATATACATACGCCCATGATCCGGGTGTATTAACCAATATCATAAATGCAATGGTAACTCCTCTAAAAACATCAATTGATATTAATCTATTGTTCAAAGTTGTTTTTTTAAATAAAAGATCGAAACATAAAAAAAATTAAAGATTGCAAATAAGAAATTGTTGTATCATTTGTTTTATTTGAAGACAAAAATGCAATATATTGTTTAATTCAAATGTATTATAAGAAATCTATGTATAAAGCAATTTAAATAATATTAATTAAAGTAGTAATTTATAAAGGAAATGTTGTCTAACAATAAGAAAAAACAGTACATTTGTGGCAAATTTGAGAATAGAGAATTTTAATAAAGTTATTTTACGATATTAAAATCACTCATCATTATTAACTGATAGTACAATATGTCTGCAATTAGAATAGCATCGAGATACGCAAAATCACTCTTAGATCTTGCAAAGGAACAAAATATAATGGACGATGTAGTTAGTGATATTGAAGGCTTTGCGAAGATAGTGAAAAATAGAGATTTTTACTTGCTAGTCAAAAGTCCAATAGTAAATACAGACAAAAAAGTAAGTATTTTCAAAGAGTTCTTTGAAGGCAAGGTGAATAAGCTGACAATGGCTTGGTTTAATATCATTCTTAGAAAGAAAAGAGAAGTTTTCTTGCCTGAGATTGCGACAGAATTTATTAGTCAATATAGAGCTCTAAAAGGAATATCTACTGTAAAATTGACAACGGCAACAGCTATAAGTGATACTGCATTAGAAAAAATTAAGGCAAAATTATTGAATAGTGATATTACTGCTCAATCAATAGAAATTGAAACTACAATAGATGAATCCCTTATAGGAGGATTTGTAATAGAAATTGGTGATAAACTTATTGATGCTAGTGTAGCACATAAGTTAAATAAATTGTCAAAAGAATTGACAAACAAAGAATACGCAAAAGCATTTTAAAGAAATATAACAACATTTTAAAACTCAATAGATATGGTTGACGTAAAACCTGATGAAATATCCGCAATCCTGAAACAACAACTTTCTGGATTTAAAACAGAAGCAGAATTAGAAGAAGTAGGTACTGTACTACAAGTAGGTGATGGTATCGCTCGTGTATATGGACTTCTGAAAGCACAAGCAGGTGAGCTTGTAGAATTTGAATCTGGAGTAAATGCAATAGTTCTTAACCTCGAAGAAGACAATGTAGGGGTTGTATTACTTGGTCCTAGTGATAATATCAAAGAAGGATCTACAGTAAGAAGAACTAATAAAATTGCTTCTATCCAAGTAGGTGAAGGTATGTTAGGTAGAGTAGTGAATCCATTGGGAGAAGCTATTGATGGTAAAGGTAAAATGGAAGGTCCAATGTATCAAATGCCTTTGGAGCGTAAAGCACCGGGAGTAATTTTTAGACAACCAGTAACTGAACCATTACAGACTGGGATCAAAGCAATTGATGCAATGATACCAATCGGGAGAGGGCAGAGAGAGTTGATCATTGGAGATAGACAAACAGGAAAAACGGCTATTGCGATTGATACAATAATCAATCAAAAAGAGTTCTATGAAAGAGGAGAACCTGTATATTGTATATATGTAGCATCTGGACAAAAGTCCTCTACGGTTGCACAAGTTGTAAAAGCATTGGATGAGGCAGGAGCACTACCATATACAGTTATTGTAAATGCATCTGCAGCAGATCCAGCAGCACTTCAGTTTTATGCACCGTTTGCCGGAGCAGCGATTGGAGAGTTCTTTAGAGATACTGGTAGAGCAGCTCTAATAATTTATGATGATTTGTCTAAGCAAGCAGTAGCATATAGAGAGGTATCATTGTTACTTAAGCGTCCTCCAGGAAGAGAGGCTTATCCAGGTGATGTATTTTATCTTCACTCTAGATTATTAGAGAGAGCTGCCAAAGTAATCAACAACGATAAGATTGCTCAAGGAATGAATGATTTGCCTGAATCTTTAAAAAATGCAGGTATAGTAAAAGGTGGTGGTTCATTGACAGCACTTCCTATTATTGAAACTCAAGCAGGTGACGTATCAGCTTATATTCCTACCAATGTAATATCTATTACTGATGGACAGATATTCTTAGAATCAAATCTATTTAATGCAGGTATTAGACCAGCCATTAATGTTGGGGTATCTGTATCAAGAGTAGGAGGTTCTGCTCAGATAAAAGCAATGAAAAAAGTCTCTGGTACGCTTAAATTGGATCAAGCACAATACAGAGAATTAGAAGCATTTTCTAAATTTGGCTCTGATCTTGATGCTGCTACTTTAGGTGTATTAGAAAAAGGAAAACGTAACGTTGAAATATTAAAACAAGCACAGTATTCTCCAGTATCTGTAGAAAAACAAGTTGCAATAATCTATTTAGGTTCTAAAGGATTATTAAGAAGTGTGCCAGTTAATATGGTAAGAGATTTTGAAGAAAATTTCTTAAATGCTATGGAAAACCAAGCAGGTGATGTCTTGGAAACTTTGAGAGGTGGAAAATTAACTCCTGAAGCTATTGCTGCAATTGAAAAAATTGGTGCTGAAGTAGCTGCTCAATATAAGTCATAATATCAACCATCTAACGGATCAAATAATATACGCTAAATAATGAGTGGACAATTAAAGGAAGTAAGAGAGAGAATCACCTCTGTAAAATCAACACAGCAAATAACTAAAGCCATGAAAATGGTCTCTGCTGCTAAGTTGAGAAAAGCCCAACAGGCAGTTACAGAGATGAGACCGTATGCCAATAGACTTAATAAAATGCTTATCAATATACTTTCTAATATGGAAGGTGATGCTTCATCATCTTATGGTATAGAGCGTAGTGTAAATAAAGTAGCAATAGCTGTTGTAACTTCGAGCAAAGGTCTTTGTGGTGCATTTAATACCAATGTAATCAAAGCTGCTAAAGCCAAGATTGATGGTGACTATGCTGAGCAAAGAGATAGTGGAGATATAACAATATTATGTGTAGGTAAAAAAGGATATGAATCATTAAAAAAACAATATCCTAATCTTACTTATAATACTGACCATATAGGATTAATTGGTGATCTTTCATTTGAAAATGTATCTGCTGCCTCAAAAGTATTGATGGACGGATTTACTGATGGTACATACGATAAAGTGGAAGTATGTTATGGGCAATTTGTAAATGCTGTAGTGCAAGAAGCTAAAGCAACTCAGTTTTTACCAGTTGAGAAATTGGAAAGTTCAAGTGAGAAAGAATCAAATGCAGATTATATTTTTGAGCCTAGTAAAACAGAATTGTTGGAAAATTTAGTTCCTTCAATCTTGCAAACAACTTTTCAAAAATGTGTTTTAGATACGCATGCTTCTGAACATGGAGCTCGTATGACGGCGATGGACAATGCGACAGAAAATGCTGAGGAATTGTTGAAAGATCTTAAGATTTCTTACAATAAAGCAAGACAAGAAGCAATTACAAAAGAATTATCTGAAATCGTAGGTGGTGCTGCTGCCTTAGGTGGATAGATGAGTAATTGAAATGAATATAAAAAAAGACTCGAAATTTTTTCGGGTCTTTTTTATTTTAAGCTTAGTTAATGAGTTATTGTGTAAACGCTGACAGACATCCTAAAAGGAATAATAACCGCCACGCTTTCTCTGATGATGTTTTTAACATTGAGCTCAAGTTTTATTAAGGGTCAAATGAATTCAAAACTGCGTTTGATAATTTAACAAAATCGTATTAACTCTTCATACACCTTGCGAGTTGGTAGGCCCATAATATTAGTATAGGTACCTTTGATCCACTCGATCTTGGCATGCCCAAGCCATTCTTGAATACCATACGCTCCAGCTTTGTCTATAGGTAGATATTTATCTATGTAGTAAGTAAATTCTTTGTTACGTAAAGGGAGAATTTTCACTTCTGAAGTTTCAGAAAAGCATACATGATTATTAGCATCCATCAGACATACACCAGTAATTACTTGATGTACATTATCCATCAAAGCTTCTAAATATTCTTTAGATTCTTTTTTATTTTTTGGTTTGCCATATATATTACCATTACAAACAACTATGGTGTCCGCTGTAAGGATGATATCATCTTCTTTGATTCTTTCAAATAATGCAGCTGCTTTATTTTTTGCTATATATGCTGCTACTTCTTTGACAGGTAATTCTGCAGGGAATGATTCATCTGCATCTGTACTTTTTTGAATGAAAGGTATATCCAATTCTTTAAGCAATTGACCTCTTCTTGGAGACTTAGAGCCTAAGATTAAGCGACGCCCTTTAAGTATTGACTTCATATGTTTTTCTATTTTTTTAAATATGGAATGCAAAGAAAAACAATCAATGACATTATCATAATATATTTTAAGTATTTACTGATTTTACTATAATCTTGAGTCACTTTAGCTTTCGTGATTTTATAAATGATAAAAAATGTCGGTATTACAAAACAAATACCTAAAAGCGCTATTAAAATTAATAACTCTATACCATTACAACCTTTCAGCCACAAAACATAGCTTGATAATAATAATAAAGAGAATATTAAGGCAAGATATTTTGATTTCTTGACACCTATAGCAATTGGCAGCGTAATGTATCCTGATAATTGATCTCCATTAATGTCTTCAATATCTTTAATGATTTCCCTAATAATTGTAGTCAAAAATCCAAAGCTAATGTAGGCGGTAAAAATATTAACCACCCAATTGTATTCCTTTAAAGAAATATTTTTGATTAGTTTGATATTATCATATTCTGCATACCAAATTATTGCAGGAACAAAAGCACAAAATGTAGCTACTATAAAATTACCTATAAAAGGTTTTCTTTTCCATGATTTTGAATAATAATATAATAGTCCAACGGCACAAGGAAATATAATAATCAATGGTAATTTATCAATCATAAAACCGATATAAATGGCTATATCAAGCCCAATAATCGTAATTGTTATATATATATACCAAGCTAAGTTATTGCTAATTGATTGATTAATTAAGGTACTTTTGTTTGGTTTGTTATGTTTGTCAGTTGATTGGTCAAATATATCATTGACAACATAACTCCCAGCGGCAATAAGCATAGTATCAATTACAAATAGCCACCATAAATGCCCATTAAGAACCGGAGTTATATTTAGTTTATTAAATATAGGGAGTAGAAATATAAAATATATCAACACTTGGGATAAGCCAATTATGGTTACATTTTTAAGTCTTATTATATTTATTAATGATGATATCAAAAGTTATATATTTGTCTTTATCGAAAGTGTAAATTTATTAATATTTATGGCTCTTTATTGGATAGAGCCAAATAATATAAAGTTTTTTACTGTAAGCTTTATGACAAAGACTCTATTGTAAACACACTTTGGCGAGTGCAAATTTTTGGAAATTAAAAAAATCTATAACTTAGTTCTTCAAATGAAAACTTATGATCAAAATTAAATTTATTCCTAAAGAAGATATTTTAACTATTTTACCATTGATTACTCAATTGAATACTAAAACGCCTCAGGATTTAATAGCAAAACGACTAATTGAAATGACTACTCAAAATTATAAATGTGTAGGCATGTACTTAGATGGTGAATTAATAGGGATTAGCGGTATATGGTTT
>JAZGFO010000113.1:0-5616 GCA_036479655.1 Saprospiraceae bacterium | reverse complement strand
CCTGTGCCTGCTGTAATTGATAAACCTACTGTTGAACTAAATGTTCCGCCGGCTAACCCTGTAATTGTTGGTGTAGGATCACTATCATCCACACAATACGCCGCTGCACTATAACTGAAACTTGCATCATCCAACGCATTGATCGTTACAGCTTTAGCTAGTCTCGCTTCACTTTCACAACCACTTAATGTTTGAGACGCATAATACGTTGTACCATCAACTAAAGCTGCTGTACTTGTTAAGGCCGTACCACCTGTAGCATTCGTATACCATTGAATTGCTGTTCCAGTTGCTACTAAACCTGCTACGGTCGGGCTATCAGTTACACAGAAATCTTGCGTCGCTGAACCAGTAGGAGCAGCAACATTATTAATAATTGTAATTGTAACTTCATCAAAATCATCTTCATAAACTCGTACTGTTTCTACTGCTGAAAATACTGTTGCTCCAGTTTCAGCTGAAGTTACACTCGCTGTACTTACTAAGTCTGTTCCAGCAGTAATATTGCCTGCTGTAACTGTATAAGAGGTAGTATATGTCCAAGTTTCACCAATGTTTAATACTCCATTTGTACTAATACTTTCTACTGGGCCTGTTAAAGTTGCTGTAGAAGCATCTGGTAAAATATCTGATATTGCGATTGCTGTTAAATCCTGATTACCAACATTCCGTAAAGTTATAGTATAGTTTAAAACTGTAGAAGGTTCAGATACTCCAGTATTTCCACTAGTTTCAACATTCGTTATAATAATCTGAGCACTTGCACTAAAAGCAAAAAAAGCAAAAACAAGAAGTAATATTAACTTCTTCAAGTAATTTGTTCTCTTATTATATGTATTATTTCTACTCATTATTTATCCGCCATTATTTGGAGTTGAATCTAAATCGGTTATACTGCTCGCTATTATTTCGGCAGTATTTGTTATTGTTCCACACAATGGTGTAATTTCTGCTGTTATTACTAATGTTTCCGTAGACCCGGAGCTTACTATTGTATTCAAATCCCAAATTCCGGTTCCTATAGTATACGTTCCTGCACTAGGTGTTACCACAATATTTGCTAAACCTACGGGAAGTACATCCTGAACCTGAACACCTGATGCCTGAGATGGCCCATTATTAATCAGCGTTAAAGTAAAAGTAATTGTATCCCCAACGTTAGGAGATGAATTATCCACTACTTTAGTAAGTTCTAGATCTAATTCGCAGCCATCTGAAATACTATTGCTATTTGAATCTGGGCCTAATTCTTGAAAATCATTTATACTATTTGAATCTAAATCTGCTGGATTTGTATAGCCATTTGAACCGCTAGTAACTAATCCATTTATATCAATTGTTATTGGTAATGGGCCTAAAAGTCCGTCGTCGTTGTCATCAGTGTATCCAGCTTCATTTACGTCGTTACAACCGTCGGCGTCACTATCTAATTCTTGATAATCATAGTTTCCATCTGAATCACTATCTGCTAGTGTATAATTTATAGTTCCGCTGTTTTGTTGCCCTGGCCCCTGTACAGCATCGGGTACACCATCAGTACCAACAGCACCATTTACTCGACCATTTGTATGTACTTCACTGTGGCCTGCTTCGACTGCATCATAAATACCATCATTATCGCTATCTAAATCTAAAGAATTAATTATACCATCACCATCGGCATCACACGAATTTGTAATATTTGCTGTCCATATAATGGCATTTACTAAAAGATCTTCTCCGGTAGAGTTAAAACCTCCATTGCTATTTGCATGAGGTACTATAACCCTTCTACCTGGAGCTGTTCCTACATCCATAGCATCACCTGCTTCCCATACCGCCATAGATACTTCACCATTTGGGTGTAGCCCCAGCACTGTACCAGAAACCAAACTACTTGAATGAAAAGATGCATCTCCAATGTCTAAATTACCCAAAGGTAGTCCTGATGTAATTGGGTGTGTATTATTCGTTATATTAACAATATTTGTGTTGCTGGAACCTCCTGATGGTGCACCCAATATTTCGTCATGTAAAGCATTTTCACTTGTAATGACACCATTTGTAGTAGTAGTCAAATTAGCTACATTGGCAAAAGCAGTACTACTATTAGCATCTTCAAAAACAAAAGTAACAGCAAAATTATCTGCATCTCCACCGACGCTATCATCTACTACGGTGACAGAATATCCTAAGGCAATAAGTTTGTCAATAGTATTTTGCTCTTCTGTGCTTGCCGTGCCATTTGTTACCCATAAAACATTGAATAGACATTCTTCTGAATCTAAAATGCCGTCATTATCATCATCTAAATCTACGCTATTTAAAAGTCCATCTCCATCACTATCGTTAGTTGAAGTAACTGTTATATTTACAGTACCCTCGTCTGTTACTGTACAAAGAGCCGTTCCGCTTTCTATTGTATAAGAAAAAAGTGTAGTTCCTGTAAAACTAGCGGGAGGCGTATAAGTTATAGTACCATCTACTTCTAAAACTGCAGTACCAAATATAGGTTGAGTGATACTAATAACTGATATTGGATTACCTCCTGAATCAAAATCTACCCCATTTCCGTTATCTGCCAGAGGGTCAAAATTCACAGCAGTATTTTCAGCTGTAGTTATATCATCATCAATTGCAGATGGGCCATCAGATGGATCACCAGGCAGCACATTTATTAAATTGATACTTCCATTAAAAAAACTGGACGGTGTTATCCTACGTTGTATGACAACTCTTCCAGTAGTCGTTCGTGCAAATGCAACTTCGAGTACGTACTCTATATTGTCTCCTGCTGGTAGTCCAAAATGAAGTCTCCCGGCTTCCATTGTACCATGCCCTTGTCCACCATTTACTTCTCTAATTCCTAAAAGGTCGTTACCAGCGCAATCTAATAATCTAGCTGTCGCTCCTATACCAAAACGTTGTTCGGAATTAATTAAACCAAACGCATCCCTATCTTCTTGAATATCAACATAAAGATGATCACCTCTTGGCGTCGCTCCTAAATTATTGATCCAAAGCTCGTTATTTACACCATTCTTATTTACATATAGATCCATATCGCCATCATCGTCTATATCTATAAAAGTAGATCCTTCATTCCTACTATTGAATGTGAGACCAGAATCTATAAAAGTCATGGGAGTTCCTGTGTCAGTTAATTGATTTAAATACAACTTACTCCTCTGTCCAGTTCCAGTTCCTCCGTTTCCTAAATAAATATCAATATCTCCGTCATTATCAACATCCGCACAAGACAGACCTTCTATTTGCCCTGAATAGGAGGTGGGTATTCCGGTAGCAGCGCCTAATGCTGTCCATGTACCGTCACCATTATTTCTATGTATTTGATTGTTTCCATTTTCTGTCCAGAACAAGTCGAAATCCGTATCATTATCAAAATCAAAGAAAGCTACAGCTCCTTTATTACTATTGTTTGCGTCATCTATATTTACCCCGTCTTGAAAAGTTCCGCCTAGATTCGTAAATAAATCCACTTGGCTTCTTTTTCTAGCAACTATATCTACCCAACCATCATTATTAAAATCGGTAATAGCTCCATAATCGCCATCTACAGCATCCTGAACTAAACCCAAAGGCCAAGTGGTAGGATCCGCTACGTTATAGCCTGGAGGTTTTACCGTTGCATGGGTAAAAAAGCCATTACCATCATTTTCTAAAATATCGATACCATAATTATGGTTTTCGACGAAAATATCTAAATCACCATCTCCATCAAAGTCGATTGCTCCTGTACCTTCAGAATTAAAATCTCCACCAAAAGCGGGATCATCAAAAGTTTGATTTGCAGCGGTTCCATTACTTAATCCAAATCTAATTAAAGTTGGATCTGCATTTGGAATTTGTAAGTAAATTTTGAGAAAATCAGAGTCATTTCTAACAATATCAGGATAGCCATCATTATTTAAGTCTATAAAGAGTGCCGTACGCTCTAAACCGCCTGTTGTAATTTCAGAACAAAGAGTGGCTGTTACGTCTGTAAAACTACCGCCATCATTTCTTAGTAAATAGCCCCGACCATTTGTATTTACAACTAAATCAAAATCACCATCCAAATCATAATCTCCCCAACCATGACCACCATCTTTTCCACCTCCAATATTAAGATTATAGGCGGCCGCACTCTCAGTAAAAGTTGTTTGTGCGAAAGAAATAGAAGTGATTACTATAAAAAGGGCAAAGACTAAACTATACCTTGTTTTAAAAATAGAAGTATTTACATTTAGAGAATACCGTTTTGGGCATTTTCCTTTAAGCAAAAGGGAAACACAAAATATACCCAAGGTTAGGGTGGGTTTATTTTTAAATGTGGTCAATGTTGATTTTATTTTTTTACTAGTGTAATTTTAACTCCATACATATCTATCAATTTAGACCCGAAGATGACAATAATGTCACTACTTAAACATAAAACAACTCTATAGTCAAAAACCCTAAGCCTTCTGTAAAAAATTACATAAACGAGGGTTTTATTGAATACCAATTATTAATTTAAAGAGATATTTCTTTTCACTATGCTATGCTTTTAATCTTCCAGGTTAATACTCCCACTTATTATACCTTCGATTTCTCCCTTTATTACTATAACAAATATAAAGCATGCTCTACACACTGTTAACATTGTGTTAATAACCTTGTTTTATTGTTAATAACTTGCTTTTGCATTGTTAATAATTATAACGTTTATATTACTCTTTAATTGCAATCTACTCCTCTTTAAAAACAATCGATTTCATATTCGTACAGTTCAAAAAACAGCTATTCATCCAATCTTAATAGATCTTAGTCGTTATCCGCCATTATTCGGTGTTGAATCTGGATCTGCGAATCCACTATTAATTATTTCTGCCGTATTCGTTATCGATGTACAAGATGGCCCAATCTCTACTGATATTGTTAATGTAGCGGTATTTCCATTCGCTAAGCTTGAGCTCAAATTCCATATTCCAGTTCCTACTGTATATGTTCCAATACTAGGCGTCGCTACAATATTTATAAGTCCTGCAGGAATAATATCTCTCACTTGAACTCCCAAAACATCGAAAGGCCCACTATTTGTAACCACAATTGTAAATATAATGGTATCTCCAATGCTAGGTCTCGAATTATTAACCGTTTTAGATAAACTCAAATCGGCTGTACATGCCTGTATATTAATCGGCGTTGTAGTCGTATTACTACATCCATTAATATTAGAAAAACTATAAGTTATCACATATGCTCCTGCGGTACTAGCTCCCAAATTTATGTCTCCTGTAACTCCATCAATAACTAAGCCCGCTGTCGAAGAATAAGTTCCTCCTGCTTGTCCAGTTTGAGTAACATTTACCGTTCCCGTAGTACAAAACGGGGCTCCAGTATAAGAAATTGCTGCTGTTGGTAACGCATTGATCGTTACACTCGCTGTGGCACTGTTCGGACAGGTACCTGCTGTAGTATAGGTCACTGTATAAATCCCTGGAGTCGATCCACTCACATCTATAACTCCTGTGCCTGCTGTAATTGATAAACCTACTGTTGAACTAAATGTTCCGCCGGCTAACCCTGTAATTGTTGGTGTAGGATCACTATCATCCACACAATACGCCGCTGCACTATAACTGAAACTTGCAT
>JAZGFO010000112.1:0-10724 GCA_036479655.1 Saprospiraceae bacterium | reverse complement strand
TGCAAGAGGAATTTATACATTCGACTTAATACAATTGGAGACCAATACCGCTGACAACAATCAAGTTACAGGATTGGATGTATATCCAACAATTACAAATGGTGATATATATATTGAAAATAACGATAATAAAACTTTACAATTATTAATTGTTGATACACAAGGTAGAGTAAGAATAAAAAAGAAAATTCGAAATTCGACAATAATCAATTTAGACACTATGGATAATGGAGTGTATATATGTACGCTATTTGTAGAGGGTTCTAAAGCAGTTGTAAATTACAAAATTGTAAAAATATAAATTTTATTGGTGTGGGAAATTTAAGTGATCTCACGTATGTATTGAATATATAACCATAGTTTTTATACTGTTTGTGGTAAAAAACACCATTAGATTCTTTATTTTGAATGTTGGATAGTCTATAACTAACTATTAGCCTTCAAAATTAAAAGAAATTGATATTACTTGAGAAAAAATATTTTCTAATACCTTGGCTTCATTCAGCGTATTATCATAAATAAGGTTATTTGTAATACCTCTAGAAAATTTGATCTCAGGTGAAAATATAAAGTATGGATAGAAAAACTGCATACCCAATCCAACTTCCCATTGAAAATCATGAGGAGAGAATCGGAGAATTGATTTTTTAGCATCGCTATTTCCAGCTACGTCATAACCATATTTTAATCCAGCTAACATAAAGACTCTTTTATCTTTATAAGGTTGAGATTTATATCTTATAATTAGAGGTAATTCAAAAAATACAGGTTCTGCTCTGTTTATTTCTACAGTTTCAGTTTTGACTTGTGTGAATTCTAGTTGACGTTCACTAAAAGAAAAACCAGGAAGGAATCTAAAATCAAAATTGTCACCTAATTTAATATTTGCTATCATATTAAGATTAAATCCTATTCCAGCTACAGGCTCTGCAATTCTAATTTCATCATTACCGATAAAAAATTTGGATTGATTGATCACATATCCACTCTTATTGGCACCAAGACTTAATCCAAAATAATAGCCTTTTTTCTGAAAGCCTTTATAATTGTAGTTATCATTTGCACCTTGACACCAAATTGTAGAAATTGACATCAAGAAAACAATAGCGGATAAGATTATTTTTTTGCTAAATATACTGTACATATACCAAATGTTAATGGTTTGAAAGATACTTCATTAAATCCAACTGTTTTCAAAATATTTGTAAAGTCACCGTAATCAGGGAATACTTGGACAGATTCATAAAGGTACTCATAAGCTTTTGGGTCTTTTGATAGTTTTCCGATTATCGGTAATAAATGTTTGAAATACAAATTAAATCCTTGCTTAAGAGGAAAAACGGTTGGTTTTGAAAACTCTAATATCATGCACTGTCCTCCTTTTGAGAGTACGCGATACATTTCTCCTAATCCTTTGTCAAGGTTTTCAAAGTTTCTTACTCCAAATGCAGCCATTACTGTATCAAATTCACCATCATTATACTTAAGGTTTTCAGAATCTCCTTCTTCTAAAGTTATTAAATTAATTAAATTTTTCTTTTCAATTTTTGTTTGACCGACTTTTAACATTTCTTTAGAAATATCCATACCCACAATCTTTTTTGGCTGAAGCAGTTTGGAAGCCATTATAGAAAGATCCGCTGTTCCTGTAGCAATATCAAGAATTCTCTGTGGATTATGCTTTTTGAGCATATTTATCGCTTTCTTGCGCCACAATACATCTATTCTTAATGATAAAAGCCGATTTAAGAAATCATAATAAGGTGCGACTTTGTCAAACATAGATGTAACCTGTACTTTTTTAGATTCTGATTGAGAATCATAAGGAGTTACTTTTTTGTATTTTGACATTTAGAATGTAATTTTGTTGTTAATTTGTGTGCAAAGATATCTTATTTACTTATTAATCATTACTTAGACTTAAAGTTTTATGACGATAGCTTTATTTAAAAAGATTTTGGGCTTTTATTGGACATCAAAAACGAAATATGGAGCACATTCACCTTTCTTATATGATTTTGTAAAAAATATCATGAATACTGAAAAAAGGATAAATACTATTGATAATATTGAATCTGTAAGAAAAAGCTTATTAAATCGAAAAGACAGTATTAATTTTATAGAATTAGGTGCAGGGTCAAAAGCAATAAATGGAAACATGAGAAAAGTTTCTGATGTTGCAAAATCTTCTCTTTCTGGAAAATGGCAATGTAGAATACTCTATAATCTTGTACAGCATTATAAATGTAATAACATAATTGAAATAGGGACTTCGCTGGGCATCTCCACTGCTTATTTGAGTGCGGCTAATTCTAATTGTAATATTATAACCTTAGAAGGAAATCCATCTTCTGTCACCATTGCTAAGGAAGTATTTGGAAAATTAAATTGTAAAAATATAGATATCGTGGAAGGCAACTTTGATAGTACACTTAATGATGTCGTCCAATTTTATGAACAAGTTGATTTAGCGTTTATAGATGGTAATCATAGATATCAAGCAACAATTGATTATTATAATATATTAAAGCAAAATAGTACTAAATCATCAATATTTATCATTGATGATATATATTGGTCTGAAGAAATGAATCAAGCATGGCAAGAGATAATACATGATAATGATGTCGGGTTTAGCATTGATTTGTTTAGAATGGGAATAGTTTTTTTTGATACAGAAAAAATGGAAAAGCAACATTTTAAGCTTATTGATTATATATGGAAACCATGGTCTATAGGCTTGTATTAAAAATGGTTATCCACAATACTTTTTTTATTAATGGAATAGTATATATTTGTGAATAATCTAATACGAATGATGGATACCAACTTTAAAAACTTAAGGCATATTGCTGTTGCTGGTAATATCGGTGCAGGAAAAACAACATTATCAGAAATGCTATCAAAGCATTATGGCTGGGAAGTAATGTATGAAGATACCAATACTAATCCATACTTATCAGATTTTTATAATGATATGAAAAGGTGGTCTTTTAATCTGCAAATTTATTTTTTAAATAGTAGATACCAGCAAATTCTTGATATTAGAAAGGGTGAAAAAACGGTAATTCAAGATCGTACAATATATGAAGATGCATTTATCTTTGCACCTAATCTTCATGAGATGAATTTAATGACAGAAAGAGATTTTAATAATTATTTTGAATTATTTAGATTAATGTCTTCTCAAGTAGCTGCTCCAGATTTATTGATATATCTTCGTTCTGATATTGCTACTTTAGTGTCTCATATTCAGACTCGAGGTAGAGATTATGAAGGCAGCATGAGTTTAGATTATCTAAAAAAACTAAACGAAAAATACGAAAATTGGATCAATAATTATGCAGAAGGGAAACTCCTTATCATTAATGTTGACAACTTAGATTTTAAGAATAGAAAAGAAGATTTAGGTTCTATCATAGAAAAAGTGAATAAGGAACTTTATGGTTTGTTTTAATTTGATTTTCTTAGGTATAGACACTACTTGTCCCCAATACTAAAGGGTGACACCACCTAATTATTAAATAGAAAAAATAGGAAAGCTGATTAGTTCTGCTTTGTTTTGTATTAATTTGATGTTGCTTCAAACAAACTATAACTCATGTCTCGAAGAAAAAACAAATTTAGCAATCAACCAAAGACTAAACTAACTAAAGATAATATTGTCGGTGCTTTAAAAGTATTCAAATACATAAAACCACATAAAGCTTATTTTATCGGAGGTATGGTACTTTTGGTTTTAGGTAGCTTGATATTTATGCTTTTGATGGGGATTCCTGGAGAAATGGCTAATGTTGCATCTGGTAAACCTCGATTTGAATTTGATTTGACAATTCAGGACTATGGAAAAGTATTACTCTTATTATTAATTATACAAGGTGTTTTTTCGTATTTTAGAACGGTTTTTTTTTCTATAGTTTCGGAAAAAGGTATGGCAGATTTGCGAAAAGACCTTTTTGATAAAATCATCACTCAGCCAACAGTGTTTTTTGAAGAAAATAGGGTAGGAGACTTGACAAGCAGGATTACAACAGATGTCGAACAGCTACAAAGTGCATTTGCTATTACCTTAGCAGAGTTTATAAGACAGATCGTGATTCTTGTAGCGGGAATAACTATTATTGCTTTCTGGACACCTAAATTAGCCTTAATAATGTTGGCTACTTTTCCAATAATAGTGATATCGGCAATGATTTTTGGAAGACATATCCGAAGAATTTCAAAAAAACGGCAAGATCAGTTAGCAAAAACAAATACAATTGTCGAAGAATCATTACAGTCATTTCAAGTTGTCAAATCATTTGCTAATGAATGGTATGAATCTAAACGATATAGAGCTTCTGTAGAAAAAATAGTTAAGATATCTATAGATTTTGCCAAAGTTAGAGGGTTGTTTTTTACGTTTATTATTACGGTTCTTTTTGGTGGTATTTTCTATATTTTGTATCGTGGAGCATTGTTAGTTCAAGACGGTTCTATGGAGGTCGGAGATTTGTTTTCATTTATCATTTATACAGGAATATTAGGGGGAGCTATAGCAAGTTTTGGCAATTTGTTTTCGACACTAGCTGGAGCTGTTGGAGCTACAGAGCGGGTGCAAGAAATTCTAAATAGAGGAAATGAAGTGGATATTAATGATTCTAAAAGCAGAAAAACACTTGCTTTATCTGGTGACATTCAATTTAGAAATGTTACTTTTTCTTATCCAACAAGAAAAGAGATGAAAATAATAAAAGGGATAAATATTAATATAAATGAAGGGCAAAAAATTGCATTAGTAGGTCAGAGTGGCAGTGGTAAATCTACTATTGTTTCATTACTTATGTTTTTTTATGAGCTAGATAGCGGTGATGTTTTAATTAATAATCAATTGATTTCTGATTATAATATTACTAATCTTAGACAAAATATTGGTATCGTACCACAAGAAGTAATTCTTTTTGGGGGTACGATTAGAGAAAATATACTTTATGGTGACCCTTCTTCATCAGATGCTGCTATTCTTAATGCTGCAAGATTAAGTAATAGTTTAGATTTTATTAATTCATTCCCTGATGGAATGGATACTATGGTAGGGGAACGTGGCATCAAATTGTCTGGTGGACAGAGACAACGGATTGCTATAGCAAGAGCTATTTTAAAAGACCCTAAAATCCTTATTTTGGACGAAGCTACATCTAGTCTAGATGCGGAGTCAGAAAAACTTGTACAAGATGCACTCAATAAACTTATGAAAGGTAGAACTTCAATAATTATTGCCCATAGATTAGCAACAATTAAGGATGTTGATCAAATATATGTGTTAGAAAATGGCGAAGTTATCGAACAGGGAACACATGATCAATTGGTGAAAATCGAAAAAGGAGCATATCGAAATTTAGCAGAATTACAGTTTAGTAATTAGTAATAAGAATTATTATATTCCAAAGTATTAAGTCTTCCTTTTCTTCTTTTCTGCAGCTGGAAACAAAATATTATTTAGTATTAATCTATAACCAGGACTGTTTGGGTGTAGATTAAGATCGGTCTCTGGATCATTGACAAAATGTCGATAATCTTCTGGGTCATGTCCGCCATAAAATGTCCACGTTCCAAAACCATGTGATCCATGTATATACCTAGCTTCACCTGCTGCTTTGTTACCACCAAGAATCAATATTTCAGGTTTAATATATTCTTTTCTAAATGCTGTAGTCTGACCCATAAATCCCTTTATTGTTAAAGTGTGATTTTGGCATAGCATTGTCGGAATTGGATCCCATTTAGCAGAAAATTCAAATAATTTGAAGTAGTCCGTTTCTGGTGTAACTTTTCTTTTTTTATTATCTATCGATGAATGTTCATATGTAAGTGGATTTTTTATTAAATCAAATTTCCTAAAAGCCAAAGTGTTGTCAAAATTAAGTTTTGATTGTGCTGTAGCATCTGCATCATCTCCATCATAGATTGAGGCACAAATATCTAACCCTTCAGCAGCAAGTGCGATGTCGTATGTATCCGTTGCTGAGCACATAGCAAACATAAAACCTCCACCTTCAATATATTCTTTAATTCTTTTTGCAACAGCTAACTTTAATTGAGATACTTTTTTAAATCCTAAATCAGTAGCCAATGCCTCCATCTTTTTTTGATTTATCTTGTACCAAGGTTTACCGCCTTGACTCCCATAAAACTTACCATATTGACCAGAAAAATCCTCATGGTGTAAATGCAACCAATCATATTGCGCCAATTTATCTGTCATTACTTCTGTATCATAGACAGTTTCATATGGAATTTCTGCATAAGTCAACACCAAAGTTACAGCATCGTCCCATGGTTGTACTTTTTCACCCTTTGTATTAAAATTTGGAGAATAGACAGCAATTTTAGGAGCTTGTTCTAGTTTGACAACCTCTTGATTATTCTCTTTGTTATTTATCGTAGATCGAATTTGTGCAAATTGTGCATTTGAAATAACTTCGTACGACACTCCTCTTATCTTGCATTCTGCTTCAAATAAGTTATTGTGCTCAAATGCAAAACTACCTCCTCTATAATTTAGTAACCAATATGCAGGTAAATCATTCTCAAGTATCCAATAAGTAATTCCATATGCTTTGAGATGATCTTTTTGGTCATTATGATCCATAGGTAATAGCATATAGGATGCCGAACCTGTTATTGATATAGTTAATATAAGTACTAATGATAATAATATCTTCTTCATGTGTATTGTTGTAATTATGCTCAAAATACTAATATGTTTTTGTTTCTAAAAATCTATCCTTCTTATCTCACTTTTCAACACTAAAATAATATAAATAATTACAAATAGAATGTTAAAATAAAACATATTAGTCACTATCGAAATTAGTCTGTCTTCGTACTTGTTCGCTTTTGCCTCATTTTATTCAATTATATCAAACAATTGATTGGCATGAACCTTAGTTTTTACTTTATCAATAATTGCAGTTATTATTCCATATTCATCAATAATAAAAGTAGTTCGTAATACACCAACATAAGATTTACCCATAAATTTTTTAGGTCCCCATACTCCAAAAGCTTTAAGCATGGTTTTATCTTCATCTGCTAATAATGAAAACGGAAAATCATATTTAGCAATAAATTTTTGATGCTTTTTTTCACTATCTGGACTTATTCCATATATACTATATCCTAATGCTAAAAACTTATCATAATTATCTCTAAGATCACATGCTTCTGCAGTACATCCTGGAGTTGCATCTTTGGGGTAGAAAAAAAGCACAACTTTTTGTCCACTAATAGTTTCATTCGAGATGATTTTTCCATCTTGATCTGTGATGCTAAATGAAGGAGCTTTATCTCCAATTTTTAATGTTGTCATATTTATTGTTTTATGTTTATCGACTTACCTTTACATCATATCCATTACAAAAAGGGCTTCTTCGCTCATTTTTGACTTGTCCCAAGGAGGATCAAAAACCAACTGAAGATTGACATCCTTAACACCATCAACTCCCAATACTTTTTCTTGCACTTCCATAGGTAGAGCATCTGCAACTGGGCACATCGGCGTAGTCAATGTCATTGTAATATCTACTAAACCATCCTCCTTTATGTCAATGTTGTATATCAATCCCAATTCATAAATATCAACAGGAATCTCAGGATCATTTACAGTCTTGCATGCAGCGATTATTGCCTCTTTCATTCTTGATTTGTCCATAATTAACACTATTTATTAGTTAAAGCTAAACCATATAATTTGATTTGTTTGACCATGCTTAACAGACCATTAGACCTATTTGGTGAAAGGTGTTCTTTAAGTCCGATTTGATCAATAAAGTACAAATCAGATTTAGCAATATTTTCAGCTGATTGATTTGATAATACTTGTATAAGTAGGGCTATTATTCCCTTTGTAATGACGGCATCACTATCTGCTGTAAAACATATGTTGTCTTCTTCTATCTCTGCATGCAACCATACCAGGCTTTGGCAACCTTTTATAAGATTAGCATCTGTTTTATACTTTTCATCAATGAGCGGCAGTTTTTTACCTAAGTCAATTATATATTCGTACTTATCCATCCAATCATCAAAATAAGTGAAGTCGTCAATGATTCTGTCTTGTATTTCTTTTATTGTCATATACTAAAGTAACATTTTTGCAGCCCGTTTTACACCAGCTATTAATTGGTCAATATCATCTATCGTATTGTAAACAGCAAATGAGGCTCTTACAGTTCCGGGAATGCCCAAATACTCCATAAGCGGTTGAGTGCAATGATGCCCAGTACGTACTGCTATTCCTAACTTGTCAAGTATTGTGCCTACATCAAACGGATGCGCCCCTTCAATATTGAATGACACAACACTTGCTTTTTGTGCAGCAGTTCCTATTAATTTAAGACCATTTATTTTACTTAATTCAGAAGTAGCATAATCAAGTAACATTTGTTCATGTTTTTGAATGTTGTCAAATCCAATTTTTTCTACATAATCCAAAGCCACTCCGATTGCGATAGCTCCACTTATATCAGGAGTGCCAGCTTCAAATTTGAATGGCAAGTCATTATATGTAGTCTTGTCAAATGTAACATTAGCAATCATCTCACCACCTCCTTGATATGGAGGGATTGCTTCTAACCATTTTCGCTTTCCGTATAATACGCCTATCCCTGTAGGTCCATAAACTTTATGTCCTGAAAAAACATAAAAATCTACATCTAGTTCTTGAACATCAATTTTAGTGTGCAACGTAGCTTGTGCACCATCAATTAGTACTGGTATGTCTTTTTGATGCGCTAAATCAATGATTTCTTTTATCGGATTGATTGTACCTAAACTATTTGACACATGTACAATAGAAACAATTTTTGTATTAGAATTGAGTAGGGATTTATATGCAACCATATCCAATTCACCTCTATCATTAATAGGCACAATTTTTAATGTGGCACCTTTCTGCTCACAAATCATTTGCCAAGGTACGATATTAGAATGGTGCTCCATCGTAGAGATTACAACC
Source organism: Saprospiraceae bacterium (assembly GCA_036479655.1). Taxonomy (GTDB): domain Bacteria; phylum Bacteroidota; class Bacteroidia; order Chitinophagales; family Saprospiraceae; genus CAJXUU01. The sequence continues at coordinate 1,726 of JAZGFO010000112.1, read as the reverse complement.
TCATCCCCTCTTTTTAAATATTTACTACCAAATGAAGATGCAATTAAGTTTATACTTTCTGTTGTCCCTCTTGTAAAGATGATCTCATCAGAAGATTCTGAATTGATAAATGACTTCACTTTTTCTCTGCCTAATTCAAATGCATCTGTAGCTTCTTGACTTAGTTGGTACACTCCTCTATGGACATTTGCATGTTGATAACTATAATAATAGTTAATGGCATCTATTACACATTGCGGTTTTTGGCTTGATGCGGCACTGTCCAAAAACACAATTGGTTTTCCTCTCATTTTTCGTGATAAGAGTGGGAAATCTTGCCTTATTTTTTCAATATTCAATCTATTAGTTTTTATCTTAAAATATAGCAACAAAAGTAGCTAATTATAGTTGAAGTAAATTACTATTTTATTAATATACTTTGGAATTTGTTAATGTGGTTAACAACAACAGAAGGCTAACCGATATAATTTAGATGATCTAATACTATATTTTTATATTATCTAATATTAATGGCCGATTTATACTTTCATGAAGGGAGATAAATGTTTCTGTCCGTTGAATCCCTTTAACACTTTGGATACTATTAGATAATACTGATCTTAGGTGATCCGTATCTCTACATATTATTTTTGCAAAAATACTATAAACACCTGTAGTATAATGTGCACTTACTACTTCTGGTATTTTTTTTAATTCTGAAGATACTTTCATATACATTTCACTTTTCTCGAGATATATACCTAAAAATGCTGTTACATCATACCCCAATCGCTTATAGTCTACAGTGAGGTGTGATCCATTTATTAGCCCAATATCAATCATTTTTTTTATCCGAGCGTGGACAGTTCCTGTCGATACAGACAGTTGTTTACTCATTTCTGCATATGGAGTTTTTGCATCCATCATAAGTATCGATAATATACTTCGGTCTGTCTTATCGAGTATTGAGGTCTTGTTTCCCATATTAACGTTTTGCTTTTTGCAAATATACCAATACTATTATTAGTATAAAATGAAAGTTTGTCTTTATGTGATTGTTTGTTAAAATTACTTGCAATATACACGCTTATTTTCTCCAAATTATTGATTTAACGAATGTATGCTTACTAAGTAACCTCAGAGCAAACACTCAAAAACATATATAAAATAAATCAATATATTTTATTACCTTCATTGTTGGTATTCATAATAAAAGGAATATCGCCAATCACTCAAATAATACTTTTAGAAGTAAGATTACATGATAAAATTATCGTTTAAAAATCCATACTTAGTTCTTGTGTTTGCGATAGTAGTAATGCTATTAGCAATCGTGTTGATACCAAAAATGCCTGTAGATATACTACCGGAATTTAAAAAATCTGCTATGCAGGTTATTATTTTATACCCTGGTATGCCGGCGAAGGTTGTCGAAAAAGATATTACTAGTAGAATGGAGCGATGGACTGGGCAGTCTCCTGGAATCGAAAAGCAACTGTCAAAAAGTATGATGGGGGTTGCAATTGTAACTAATTTTTATGGTGAAGATATTGATCCTGCTGAGGCTATGGCAAATACCTCATCCTATGCAATGAGTGATATGTATTATCAACCTCCTGGTACTATGCCTCCAATGATTCAGCCATTTGATCCTACAGCATCTAAACCTTTAATGCTACTTACTGTCAGTAGTGATGTCAAAAACGGAAAAGAACTCTATGATGTAGCATACCTCAATCTGAGACAG
>JAZGFO010000111.1:0-16859 GCA_036479655.1 Saprospiraceae bacterium | reverse complement strand
ATCAGTTATAGTTTTTACTGCTTTAAGGGTGTCCGTTTCTTGACTTTGAAGCAAGTTTGAAAAACATATTAAGAATAATATAACTATGTAATTCTTTATAATTAAGTTTTTTATGTAAAAAATATCTATATTTACAATTATTAGAGTGCAAGAAACACAAATATAATTTAAAGCGAACAGATGTGTATCAAAGTAATAATTAAATATTTAACGATTATTTGTTGCCTCATGCCATACAATATGTACGGAATAAGTGTTAAATATAATATAAAATCGGATTTCCATCCTGCTAATGAACAAGACTATGCTATTCATATTGACAAATTTGAGTTATTAGAAAATAAGTTTGATAATAAAAAGATAGTTGTTGTTGATGCTGGACATGGTGGACATGATCCTGGAGCAAGTGGCAAAATTTCTAAAGAAAAAGTAATTGCTTTAGAAATCGCTTTGAAGTTGGGGACTTATATAAATAACAATCATCCCGATATAGAAGTTATCTACACTAGAAAGAAAGACATATTCATACCACTTCACAAAAGAATAGGTATTGCGAAAAAGTCAAAAGCTGATTTGTTTATTTCAATTCATTGTAATTATGTAGGAAACCCTAATGTGTGTGGGACAGAAAGTTATGTTATGGGATTACACAGAGCTGAAGAAAATCTAAATGTTGCAAAGCGAGAAAATAGTGTAGTTTTGCTTGAAAATGAATATGAAGACAATTATGCTGGCTATGATCCAAATTCTCCAGTTGGACATATAATGTTGTCCATGTTTCAAAACGTATTTATAGATAATAGTATCAAGTTGGCATCCAATATAGAATCTAATTTGAAAGACAGAAAATCTACAAAAAGTAGGGGAGTGAAGCAAGCAGGTTTTGTAGTATTGCGTCAAGCTACCATGCCAGCAGTATTGGTAGAAACTGGTTTTTTGAGTAATGCAAAAGAAGAGAAATATCTAATCAGTAAATCTGGTCAAGTAGAAATAGCAAAATCAATTGGTGATGGGGTTTTTAGTTATTTGGGGGCGAGTTCCAATAATGAGGTAGTACTCAATACAAACCAAGAAATAGAGGACAAGCCTGAACCCAATAAATCAAAAGAAATAGCATCAAAATATAAAATCCAAATAGGCGTATTCTCCAAGAAAAAAAGTGCAAAATATTCTTCTGCACTTTCTAACTATGGTGTATTATACCTTGAAGAAATTAATGGGTTGTATAAATATTCAGTAAAAGGTTTTCAAAACATTGTAGATGCTAAAGCTATTGCTCAATTAATGGTTAGTGATGGCTTTGTTGGAGCATTTGTAGTGAAGATGTAATACCTGTTTTTATCTTAAAAATAATCGGGTGTTCGATTATTTTCCATTTAAGTAGTTTCTAAGGTATTCAAAATGCTTGCCAAGATTACCGTCTTTCGCTATGGTTGCTTTCTCTATCAGTGTACTGTTTTTTACATTCAATTCGTTTAATACATGTTCTATAAACATTTCACCAAAAGCCTTTGAAGCATCTCGTGGCAATTCATTTGGTAAATTGTCAATTGTCATCATATCTACACAATTATCTGTATAAGGCAATGTTTCTTTGTGTGTTATAGGATCATATCCAAAAACAGGATTGGCTATTGTTGAGGCTTTAATAGTAGATGGAATCGAACTAATGGGAGCAATATCACAAGTAACATCAGCAATTACTTTTAGATTAAAATCTGGTGTACTCATTTGTTCTTTAGTAAAAAACTTTGGCGCATCATTGTCCCAATATATACCATTGATCATAATATCGGACATTGTTAAAAAATGAGAGAATTCTGATTGATATTCTTTGGGGTTATTATAGAAATCATGAGGAGAATTACACATTTTGCCATCTTTCCGTTTTGTATAAAAGAAACTACTCAATTGTGTATATACTGCTTCATCATAATCATTCATCAAGTAATCCAGTGGAGATACTTTCTTTATACCCATATCATCGAGAACCAAAGCTGCTCCTCCAGAAACTCTACCCGTACCAGTGAGCACAATTTTTACTTTTGGAATACTTATTTTCTTAAATATTTTTTTTGCTTCTGTATAATCATGTAAATCTTTCAACCTTGGCATGTCGATTGTTTGCGTTTTTTTGCCATAAGTCCATAGCGCATTATATGCACCAACCATACCAGCAAATTTTCCAAAAGCAATAACTCTTGATCCTTTTTCATTTGTTAGTACTTCGTAATCAATCAATCTTATTCTTTTTTCGACTATTACTTTCAACAATTTTTGATTATAGCTTTGTTCTTTGATTGTATGCGAAAAGAAAAAATAGGACTTGTTGTCAATTAGATCATCAATTTGAACTTCTTTGACTCCAATAAGAAAATCTCGATCACTCATGTCTTCTTGCAATGTAACACCATTATCTATGTAATCTTGATCTGGAAAACATCTAATCGGTGAAGGTTGTACTACAATATCGATACCTTGTTGATTAAGTTTTCCACACTGAGTAGGAGTCAATGTAACTCTACTATCTGGAGGTGTTTTACCTTCCCTTAAAATTCCTATTTTAATCATGTTTTTTCGTTATATTTAATTATTAATTGGGGTTTAAGATAAGCCATCAATAACACCATTGTCATCAATAGTCATGTGCTCAGAAGCAGGAGTTGCTGGCAGTCCAGGCATTCGCATCATTTTGCCAAGAATAGGAATAATAAATCCGGCTCCAACGGCATATTCAAATTCTCTCACTTGCACTCTAAATCCTTCAGGTCTGCCTAACAATTTATCATTATCAGAAAAAGATTTTTGTGTTTTTGCCATGCATACTGGCAGATGATTTAAATCAAGCTTGGCAATTCTTTTTAAGTCAATTTTAGCTTGCTTTGCATAATCGACACCATCCGCACCATATATTTCTTTAGCAATTTTTTCAATTTTTTCAGTAATTGGTAATTTCCAGTCATACAACTGTTTAAATTTACTACTACCATTTTCAATTTCATCAACTACCGCATGTGCCAAATTTGTCATGCCTTCTCCTCCATCAGCCCAGCCATTCGCAAGTTCTGCTTTTACACCTAGCTTTTCACACTCAGCTTTTATCAATTCAACTTCTTCAGGAGTATCACTTGGAAAAGCATTTATTGCTACAACAGGATTCAAGCCAAATTTTTTCATGTTCTCAATGTGCTTTACAAGATTGCACATTCCTCTTGTAACTCTATCAGTACTTGGAGTATTGTACTCATCTTTAGTAGCACCTCCATGATGTCTCAATGCTCTAATAGTAGCAACTAATACAACAGTAACTGGGCTTAATCCTCCAGAAACACACTTTATGTTAAGAAATTTTTCTGCACCTAAATCTGCTCCAAATCCAGCCTCTGTCACTACATAATCGCCCAAAGACAACCCCATCTTAGTAGCTAAAATGGTATTAGTTCCTTGTGCAATATTGGCAAATGGACCTCCATGTATTATTGCAGGATTGCCCTCTAATGTCTGTACTAGATTTGGTTTTATTGCATCTTTTAGTAATATAGCCATTGCATTTTCTGCCTTTAGATCTCTTGCAAATACTGGAGTTCGATCCATTTTGTATCCAATAAAAATATTACCTAACCTTTTTTTGAGATCGCTAAAATTTTCTGACATGCATAATATTGCCATTACCTCAGAAGCAGGTGTAATATTAAAGCCGTCTTCTCTTGGAATTCCATTGGCTGTGCCTCCAAGTCCTATTGTAATATTTCGAAGTGCTCGGTCATTCATATCCATGACTCTCTTCCATACAATAGTCCTTGCATCTATACCGATACTTCTGGTCTTGCTTTGAAGATTATTATCAATTAACGCTGACAATAAATTATTTGCCTTTTCAATTGCCGAAAAATCTCCAGTAAAGTGTAAATTAATATCTTCCATCGGCAACACTTGGGAATAACCACCACCAGCAGCTCCTCCTTTAATTCCAAAAACTGGACCTAATGAAGGTTCTCTAAGTACAACTATTGTTTTTTTACCGATTTTATTCAATCCCTCTGTAAGTCCAATTGAAGTTGTGGTTTTACCTTCTCCAGCTGGAGTAGGGGTCATCGCGGTTACAAGTATTAATTTTGACTTTGCAATTTTATTTTCGTTCAATAACGATAATGGTAACTTCGCTTTGTACTTACCATACATTTCAAGCGTATCTTCATCAATACCAATTTTTAATGCTATTTTTTTTATATGTTGCATTGTTGCAGCTTGCGCTATTTCAATATCTGAATAATTGTGCGTCATTTTATAATGTTTTTTGGTTAGGATTTTATTATTTTATTAAAGAAAGCGCTATAGTAGCATCATCAATAGGTAATTTACAGACCTTATTTTGGCAAACATAAATCATTGTTCTTCCTTCCTGAAGTTTGTCTTCTAACAGTTGTAAGTCCCCTTCAGACTGACCACCTAAGAAAAATGCATTAGGCAAATATTCTTTTTGCATTTCATTCGCTTTGTGAGTAGCCTTGTCACCAAGAACAGCTATTTCATAAGGAGGCATAGTCATAGATGCATACAATTGGCACCAATTACTATAATAGCTTGGTTGATTAGTTTGGGATATTTGTACCCACATATTATTCAACATTTGAGATGATTTTTCAAGCATTTTATTATCATAATATATAGTACCCAATTTATGAAGATTTCTTGCCATCATCGAATTAGAAGCAGGAATCACATTGTCTGACAATTCCATTTTTCGAGCAATAAGTGCAGGATCTAAATCAGAAGTATAGTTATACATTTTACTGCTTTTGTTTTCAAAATGATTATCAACATGTTGAGTTAATAACTTGGCTTTTTCTAACCATTGTATGTCAAATGTTACCTCATATAATGATATAAATGCATCAATTATAGTAGCATAGTCATCAAGAAATGCATTAATTGTAGATTTTCCATTTTTGTAATTTCTATTAAGACTACCATCTTTTTGTATTGCAGTAGAGGCAATAAAGTTCGCATTATTTAACGCTATATCTAAGTAATGATGATCTCCTAAAGCTTTGTATCCTTCAATGTATCCTTTTAACATTAATCCATTCCAACTAGTGAGAATCTTATCATCTAATCCTGGACGAATTCTTGTTGATCTATAGCTCATTAATTTTGTGCTTGCAGCGTTTATTATTTTTTCAACTTCATCACCATTTATACTATGATTTTTAGGGTCAAAATCTTTATTGACCATCAGTATATTAGTATGTTCCCAGTTTCCATTTTTTTTCATAGAATAATAATCCTTAAAAACTGCAGCTTGTTGTTTATCTCCGATAATTGAATCAATTTCTTCAGTAGACCACACATAAAACTTACCTTCTTCACCTTCGCTGTCTGCATCTAAAGAAGAATAAAAACCGTAATTTTCATTCATTAATTCTCGTTCAATAAATGCTGTTGTTTGGATAATAACGTCTTTGTAAAGTTGTTTTTTTGTGATTTGATATGCATGTGCATATAAGCTCACTAGCTGACCATTATCATATAGCATTTTTTCGAAGTGAGGAGCCAACCATTTACCATCAGTAGAATATCTTGCAAACCCACCACCAAGTTGATCGTAAATTCCTCCCATCGCCATTTTGTCTAATGTAAGTAATGCGGCATTCAATAGTTTTTTATTTCCTGTAAGTTTGTAATGATGCAATAAGTACTCATAGTTATTCGGCATAGGAAACTTTGGAGCGCCTATTTTACCACCTTCATCCATATCTATTCCAGCAAGAAAGCGATCACTAATTATATCAAGATCAGATAATTTAAAATTATTAGTGTTAGCTACCACTTGCATTGATTCTGCACTTTTTATACCGTTGGTAATTTTTTCAGCAGAATCCAACAATTTTGGCATGTCATCTTGTTTCATCTTTTTAAAATGATTAAGAATATCGACCCATTGACCTTTTGGAAAGTATGTCCCAGCCCATACTGGTCTTCCATCTGGTAGTGCAAAGGCATTCAATGGCCAACCACAACCACGTCCACTTGACATTTGACAAGCCGTCATATATACATCATCAATATCAGGTCTTTCTTCTCTATCAATTTTTATACAGATATAATTGTCATTCATAAGTTTTGCAACTAAGGTGTCCTCAAATGATTCATGTTCCATAACATGACACCAGTGACAAGCTGCATAACCAATACTTATGATTAGCATTTTATCTTCTTTTTTTGCTTTTGCCAATGTTTCAGCATTCCATGGGTGCCAGTTAACGGGATTGTGCGCATGTTGTAGCAAGTAAGGAGAAGATTCATGGATGAGTGCATTAGTATATTCATGATTTGACGTACTCATTTTTGCTGTTTTTGTATTACATGAAAAATTAACAACTATTAGAAAAAATAATATATATTTTGCCATTATGCTTTTTTAGATTTCATGTAAATATAGTATAGCAATTGATAGGATTCTAATAAGTGAAATTGTTTTAAAAAAATAATCTTCAATTTTATTTTCTTGATTTTTATATTTAAAATTTACAACATTTGTAATGTGTTTACAAGCTTATTTATAACATATATAATTAAACTTATATTTGAAGATCGTAAATTGATTTTTTTTATAATATTTCTATACCAGATTAATGTTTTTTTTATAATATAGACTTGTTGACAATATTGAATATAATAGATTGATTTTAGATGTTTTATGTATGACAATATGTTTTAATATGTCAACACTGCTCATCTCTTTGTATTTCAGCGAAATATGTATATTGAAAATACTAATAATAAAAAATTGAATATATTCTATTTTTGTTTTATAATTTCGTTTCTTTGTTGTGTATCTTTAATTTTGAATTGAACAACAATATTTTGAGATGAATATAATTAATAAATTACTTACACTTTGTTTTATTGTTATTTTTAGTTTTTCGGCAGGAGGACAGACAACTAACGAGCATCAATTAGTTCAAGGTGACACCTTGAATTTTCATGTGTACAGTGCGTATTTTGCGCCTAGTTTGGCATCTTTACCACTTGAGGAAAATACTATTGAGTTTTTATACGAAGAAGATAACAATTACTATTATCAATACATACCTAATCCTGATTTTGTTGGTTCTGATGGATTTACATTGACAGTTATTACTGTGCCTTTTCCTCCTCAGAATATTGATAATGTTTTTCTAATTACGGTAGCTGCTTCCGAGTATAAGTCCAGTGATGATTTTGTTAGACTTTCCAACATAGATGAAGTAGTATTGACTCCTTTGGTTAATGATATTGGACTTGCAACTACAATTGTAGTTGGGCATGTAATGAATGGAGCTGTTGTTGTTAATGATGATTTGTCATTTTCGTACACCCCTTTAGATACTAATCCTGATTATATAGTTTACACAGCAAAGGATGAAGTTGGTACGATTTCAACATCGACTATCTATATTACTTTTGAATCTGAATCTGATGATGCTTCATTTCAAAACTTTGAAATTTCATCTGGTAACTCGCAATATATTATCCTTCCAAATGATGGTTATACTCTAGTCGCTGAAGATTTAGAGTATGGTACTATAGAACAAATAAATGAGTATGTATATAATTATATAGCTGATGAAAGTGTTTTTGGCAATGAAAATTTTCATTTTACACACAGTGTTTTTGGAACACATTTTATAGATGTAAAACTTTACAATAAGTATGTAGATCAAGGAAATGTGAAGGATGATAAATTTTTCTCCGCTGCTAACACTATGTCTGTTTTTGATGTTAAAGAAAATGACTTGTCAAGTAATAATGTAATTTCTTCATATTCTGAAGAATTGTATCATTTAGGTAATGGTGTTTTTGCATATACTCCTGATGCTGGGTTTACAGGAACTAAGATATTTTCTTATACTGTAGATAATGGTTCGTCTGAAGAGTCAGGTGAAGTAAAAATATACTTCAATAATTTTAAACCAAATATTGATGCTGAATACAACTTTACTTCGCCTAAAAATCAACCACGAATTTTTGAGTACAACATGCCTATTTTAACAGAGTTTTTTGAAATATCCAAGCATCCAAGTAATGGTGCTTTAGAGATTTTTTCTGAAAGTGAAACAATTGATTTAGGATGTGATGAAGACTTACAAAAATTAGTTATTGTATATACTCCAAATGAAAATTATGTAGGTTCGGATGATTTTATTGTCAGATACTGTGCTAGTGATAATAATGTTTGTGATGATATTTCTATTGATGTATTGATTGAAGATACTGATATTGATGATTGTATATGTGTAGATGATTGTGTTTGGCCTGGTGACGCTAATGCTGATGGTCGTGTTAGTATAATAGATGCATTGGCAGTTGGACAAAATATTGGAAATGGTGGAGCTATTAGAGATACTGCAATCTACAATGATATTTACCAAGGTGCATCTACAGAAGACTGGCTTGGATTTCAAGCAAATGGTAAAAATGTAAAACACACAGATACAGATGGAGATGGTTTTGTAACAGAAGATGATTTTCAAGCTATTGTTGACAATTTTGGAAAAAGAAATAGTATCACTACAAAAGATGCTTTAGGTATAAAATATCTTCCTTTTTATCTTTCTACTCCAAATATTGAAGTAGAGCCAGGTGATTTGTTTACGTATAATGTTCATCTTGGTTCTCTTGATTATCCTGCGGTAGATCTTCAAGGGGTTGCATTTGCAATTAATAATGATTCAGAATTCGTTGATTCAGCAACAGTTGAGGTTATATATCCTGATAATAGTTACTTTGTTAAAGATGCCCCATTTGCATCATTGACGCATCAACCAATTGACGGAATAATTCATACAGCTGGCATTAAAACGAATAGATTAGGATCTACAGGACATGGCATTATAGCTACAGTATCATTTGTTGTTGAAGAAGTGGCAGAAGGATTTAAAGATGTAAGAAGAGCAATTGATAATGGTAATACAATCAGAACAATTACAATTGATGATATAGTTATTGAAGATAAAGATGGAGAACAATTTGTATTGCCAAGTACTTCGTTGGACGTTATCGTGAGAAATAGTTATGAAGAAGCTAATTCTGATTTTAGTATTTATCCTAATCCATCTGAAGCATCAGTCAAGATAATAACAAATATAAATAATGAAATTCTAAATATCAAAATTTTTGATATTCATGGTAAAATAGTAATAAATAGTAGTGCCGTTGATAGTAGTATTGCTAATGTTGATATAAGTTTTTTAAAACAAGGGTTATATTTTGTTAGTATTACAAGTAGAAATGGAACAGAAACTAAAAGGTTAGTAAAAAAATAACTTAAAGAGATATAATCAATTATAAAAAATGGATGGTTTCTAAATTGAAATCATCCATTTTTCAATTAAAAAACAATACAATGAATAACAACACACAAGGAAATAGTACACTCGCAATAATAGGTTTAGTAATGGGTATAATTGCCTTAGTATTTTCATTTGTGCCATGTCTTGGAATGGTAGCAATTTTACCTGGAATTATTGGACTTATACTAGGTGCGATTGCATTCTTTCAAGCAAGAGACAATGGAACAGGAAAAGGAATGCCAACAGCAACATTAATATTATCAGTAATTGCTATAGGTATTTCAGGATTTCAAATGTATACTATGGGGCAATTTGCAGCAAATGCATCTGAAGATACTATTGAATATGAAAATTGTGAAGATTTAATCGCAGATTTAAAAAAGTATACGCTAGAAATGAAAAATTTAGGAGAAGATCTTGAAAATAAAGAAGATAACTCACTAAGTAATGTGTCAAAAGTCATGAAGTTGACTTTTAAAATAGGTTCGATATCTAAACAGGGAAACAAGATGGGTTGTGATTTGGACTCTAAAATTGTATTAGGAAATTATGCAGGAACTACTCCCAAGCAAGGATTAGAGTCTCAAAACGGATCAATAGGGTTGTATAGTGATACATCCACAAAAGATGAGGGATTTGAGGTCAATAATTCAGGTGTATTGTCAATTAAAACCAACCAAGCGAATCCAACGGTAAATCAAGTGTTATCACTAAAGGACGCAACAACAGGAGAGGTAGAGTGGAAAGATGACTTGGTCTCTAGTGTGTGGAAAGATACAACAATGTCTCAATTCGACTATATCAAAACGGTGGATGAGCGTAAAATAATAGTAGGTGGTAGCACCGTCTCAGGAATAAATGAAGGGTCAATATTTTGGAATGGTGACATGTCACTATTTGGAATGTACGACAATGCCACCCACAGACCAACCACTTTTGACATATATGGTAGAAGAGCCAACGCTGACCCTAATAACTTCACAGGTGCAGGAATAAACCTCATATCAGGTCAAGAGTCATATGATATTGCATCTATAACAAATTACGAATCTACAAGTATAGTTAATTCAACTTTAAAAGATGCAGGACTAAGAGCTAATGCTCTTGAAATAGTAGGTGTAGATAACATAAACTTAATTAGTAGTAAGAAAGTGCAGATAGTCATTGATTCAGTCGATCTATTAGTTAAAAAAGATACAGTACAGATTAGAGGAGTTTTTGTTGATTATAGTGGTGATGCTGGAGATGTAAATAAAGTACTATCAGCAGATATTAATGGTAGGTTAAATTGGGCAGAAGGTGTTATAGTTGATAGGGTATTTGACAACTACACTTCTTTAAGAGCTAATACAGTAGATTTAGATTACGTACTTGTTAAAGACTTCACTTCAACATTCAAAGGATCTAACTACAATACAATTGGTGGCATTTTTTACAAATCAAGTACAGGAACGGAAAACGGAAGTACTATAATTGTATCAACCAATGGTACTATATGGAAAAGGTTTATAGATAACAACACTTATATACCAGAATGGTTCGAGGTAGGAGGAAAGGATTTTAGAGGATTGTCATTTATAGATGAAAAAATAAACGCTGCATCCAACGGTGTAACTGCTTATTATGGAGGAGTGTATGATGACGGAGACAGAATCAGGTATATCAGCCATGTTGCTGGAGAAAACTCAGTGATTTCTTTAGGTAGAGAAGTGAATCACTTTGATATTTACTTTGATATTCCAATATTTAAAAATCAAATTTGGGAATGTAATGGGGTAGAGCTAAAAAGAGCTAGTTCTACAAGAGCAGAGGTTGTTGTAGGAGAAGGTACAACAATAAGTAATTTAGGAAACAATTACATTACATTGTCAAGTGTAGTGGGGTATAGAGTAGGTGTGAAACTTCAAGCACTTGACAAAGATGCCCTATATCAAGGTAGAGGTTATGCAGAAAACGGTGTAGGATCAGTAAGTAAGGCTATACCTTATATAGATAACATCAATGGAAACACTGTAAATTTAAAAACTACCCAAGTAGGGTATGTTATTCCATCTAATAGTTTAATGATGCGAGAGAATGTATTGTTAGGTGTACAAGTCGGAGACTATGGTATGATCACAGTCAACAATGGAGTATTTGATGGAAATGTAAACAATGATGGAGATTTTTGGTTTCCAGCAGACTGGAGAACTCTGTACACTATAGAGTTAGGAAGTACTACAAGTAATGCAATTATCAATAACTGTTTTTTTAAGAATACTCCTGCTGAAAATATAACCTTTGCAAAAGGAAAGGTAGTTAATTGTAGATATCAAGATTTGTCAGGTAGCTTTGTTCATATTAGCTCAGGAGTCAATTCTATTGATAAAACTGGCGTAATAGTAGATCATTTAACTGGAGAAAACAGTAATCTACTAGGTAATGATTTAATGGGTCATTCAGAGGCACTAATTACATTCAGTGCAAATCCCCATAATGTGGTTTTTATAAATAGTAATTGTAAAAATGGGACTGAAGGTATAATTGGAGAAAATATCACTGCCATTGGAAAAATGAGAGTTGAGAATAATCACTTTGAGGACTTTGATCACATACATTATGCCACGAATGGAACAGGTACATTATTAATGCAGGATCTATCTTTTAATAACAACACATTTATTAATTGTGGGTATATCAGGATGCATGGAAATGTTACAAATAATTTAAGAAACGTTCGAGTAAGTAACAATTGGTTTAATCATAGTAAATTTTACTTTGACAACATAGATGGATTACAGTTTGTAAATAATATATGTGTAGATGATAATATTCCTTATGGTGTGATATCAGGAATAAGTTTTCAAAACAGGATAACACTAGTTAGCTCTAAAAACATAAGAATAACAGATAACACTATAATAGGTAGTAAAAATTATGATCCTAACTGTAAAATAGGGATTGGATATTATGTACACAGATCGTTTACAGGGACGGATACCGACTTCTTTAAGTTTCAAAATGTAGTTATATCTAACAACCATATTGAAAACTATTATAGAGGTGTAGGCGAAGCAGGTACTATATATCAAGAAATGTCATTACAGATGGTTGGGTGGGAGGTGTCTAACAATATAATAAAGATGCTAGATGATACTAACAAACCTAATTGGGGTCATGGTCTTGAAGTATATCCAGGAGTAATAGCAACAGGTAATACTATATATCAAGCCGATAACGTAAAATCTGTAGAATACCCAATAGTCGTACATGGGATAGATGACGACTTGGACGGTCAAGACGAAAGGAAAAGATTACAAGGAGGTATAGCTATTGGTAATTATATATATGGTAATGGGAGTAGTTCCAAAAGTATCTATATAGGTGCGCATGGTAATGGAAATAACAACCAATACAATATTATATGTAAAGATAATATGATAAATGGAACTGTAACTACAAACGCAACATCATTAGCATCTGCGCATATTAGTAACAATACAGTTATCAATACTACAATATTACCAGAGCTAACTAACCCTAAAAAACCAAATTGGTAAACAACACCTAAACAACAACCAAAACAACCTCACTATAGCCCACAAGAGCATGCCTAAGCACTTTCCAGCCTCAATCCCTAACACGGCCAAGGCTGAGAATTCAAAGCTCTTAGAGAGGCTCTGAGTTCTGTGATTAAAACGCTTGTAGTTAAAGTAAATCATTCATGGCATTCTATACGAACATAACAGGTTTATTCAAAGAAGAAATAAGCAACTTGTCCAATTTCTTTAATGATTTTGAAGAGAACTTAGAAGACTCTGTAGATGAGTTCATGTATGAAGAGGCTAATTGGTTGCTATATGCTGTTATGAGACACTTAGGTGAACAAGACCTTAACTGGGAGAAGTTAAAACCTAGATGATTAACGATGATATTGACTATAAATCAAGGTTAAGTAGAGGAGTTATACTAGGTTCTATAGGACATCCTGTAGATGGGAACTATGACCCTAGACTATCAGCTACTAAACTTGTAGAACAATGGATAGAAGGAGATTATGTGATGATTAAAAGAGAAATACTTCCTACACCTGAAGGACAATTACTGTTAGTACTCACACAAGCAGGTGTAGAGTTTGGAGTGTCTTCAAGAGGGGCAGGTACAGCCAAATCACTCTGAAATCAAATAAAATAACATACTTGTCAAGTTTTCGGTAGCATAATATTTAAATTCATAGTTTCTTTGCACCTTAATTAAAACATAAAAGATTTAATTCAATATTTGCATAATTTATGAACGATAAAATGTCTTTTGAAGATAAGTATAGTGTACTTGGAACGAGGGAAAATAAGTATGATGGAATATTTTTTACAGCCGTAAAAACAACAGGAATTTTTTGTTTCCCATCTTGTAGAGCAAGAAGACCAAAAGCGGAAAATGTAATATTTTATGATACAATAGACGAAGCATTACAAAATGGTTATCGTCCTTGTAAAGTATGTAGATCAATGGAGAAAATTGGAGAAACACCACTATATATCAAAAATATTATTGCGGAACTACAACAAAACCCTCATAAAAAAATTAGTGATGAACAACTAAAGTCTAAAGGAGTTGAGCCACATACCATAAGAAGATGGTTCAAAAAAAATTACAATATTACGTTTCATTCTTTTCAAAGAATGTTACGTATCAATTACGCTTTTGCTAATATCAAAAGTGGAAATTCAATTACACATGCTGCATTTGAAAGCGATTATGAATCTTTGAGTGGTTTTAATGAAAGCTATCGTTCCTTATTTGGAGAATCTGCAAGTAAATCAAAAAATAGAACGATTATAAATGTCTTACGTTTTAGTTCGCCAATTGGTAGTATTATTGCTTGTGCAACAGAAAATGGTCTTTGCTTTTTAGGTTTTATTGGTCAAAAGAGAATAGAAAAACAATTTGAAGAAATTCAAAAGCAATTTAATGCTATTATACTTCCAGGGAAAAATGTACATCTAACAAAAGTAAAAAAAGAAATAGCCGAATATTTTGATGGAAAAAGGAAAACATTTTCTGTTTTATTAGATATTGTTGGAACTGATTTTAGAAAAAAAGTATGGAACGAATTATTAAATATTCCGTATGGGAAAACTGTAAGTTATAAAGAACAAGCAATAGCTATGAACAACATAAAAGCTATTCGGGCAGTAGCATCTGCAAATGGAGTAAATAAAATTAGTATTATTATTCCATGTCATAGAGTTATTGGTTCTGATGGAAAGCTAACTGGTTATGCAGGTGGCTTACTTAAAAAAAGTTGGTTGCTCAATTTTGAAAAAAGCAACTCAAACCAGCCAATACAACAAACTATTAATTATGAAAGTGTTTAGGAAAATTAAAATTCACATCCCTAAACATTTCTCGTTTAACGAAACGTTATCTTTTTTAGATAGGGGTTTTGATGAATGTTTGTATAATCTAACTAATAAGACAGTTTCAAAATTAATTGACCTTTCAGACGGAAAAGGAATCATAAAAGTTTATCAAAACGGAGCTAATTTAGAAGTTGAATTACAAAAAGGAAAAATATCTGAATATAATCTACAAGAAACAATTGGCTATGTAACAGAGTGGTTTGACTTAAATCGAAATATTGAGCCTTTCTATAAGTTGCTAGAAAATAATTTATTGTTATCTAACCTTGCAATAAAATATTCAGGTAGTAGAATAATTAGTATTCCAAATCTTTTTGAAGCAATTTGTTGGGCAATCATAGGACAACAAATAAATTTGACTTTTGCTTATAAGTTAAAACGACTATTAGTTGAAAAATATGGTGAAAAAGAAATAGTAGATAATCAGACTTATCTCTCTTTTCCTAAACCCGAAATGTTGGCAAAAGCAAATAGAAAAGATTTAGTAGAAATGAAATTTTCACGTCAAAAAATTGATTATTTAATGAACATTAGTAATACATTTATTGACAACCAGATAAGTAAGGATATATTGTTTGCATGTAAAAATAAAGATGAAAGAATAGAAAAACTAACAGCAATCAAAGGCATTGGTATTTGGTCAGCAAATTATGTGCTTATGAAATCAATTAGGGATCTATCTTGTATAACTTATGGTGATTCAGGCTTAAATAAAGCAATTTATACCATTTTCAAGACCGAGAAAAAACCTTCAAAAGATGCAATTGACATAATTTTCAAAGACTTTAAAAATTGGGAGTCTTATCTTAATTTTTACTTATGGAAGTCATTATAATTAGATTAAAACTGTAGATATCTAAATAATAACAAATATTAATGTGTAACAATAAAACGTTTTATAACAACTCCTTTTTTAGTCCATATTTTTGCTAAATACACACCAACTACCTTAGTACTAATATCAATATTAATAGTCTTTTGATTTTCCAAACTGCTACTATTTACTAATTGCTCGTTGATATTGTAAATAGTTACTTCTTGTATATTCAACTCGGATTCAATATTGATAAAATTTGTGGCGGGGTTGGGATATAATCTACAGGAGATTAAATTTTCTTCTTCTACATCCGTTGGACAATCTTGTAAAGGAACAACTGTCAAATCTATCTCCAGTAAAGTATCACATAAATCTTCATTTTGATTATTTATGATTACCTGAAAAAATCCAGTTTCGTCAAATCCAAATATTTCTTCTCCTTCACACAAGGTAGTATCTAATTGAATTCTTGGTAATGGAGTGACATTAAGCACCAATATATTGTAGATGCTATCACAACCAGATTGACTAAATAATGTATCAATAAACGACCCAGATTCTGTGTGTCCTAAGTAGGACTCAAACTCACAAATTGTAACTGTTGATGCTAATAACATTGATTCTTGAACTCTATACCTTAATCTTCTGATCGAATCACATCCCGTAATTATTGAAGTAAAAGTATCAAAATACAAACCAGGTTGGTCATATCCTTCGTATGTACCACCAATACATAGAGTAGTATCGATATTTGTCATAATAGTAGGTATAACATCCAGATGAATGGTACGCATAGAATCACAACCAAATGAAGTTGTGAGTGTGTCTATATAAGTTCCACTTGTTTCATAACCAGCGAAATCTGCTCCTTCACAGATTGATATATCTATTTCACTGAAACTTCTTGGAAGAATAGTAAGATTGACAGTTCTAAACGAATCACATCCGTAAAAAGTAGTCAACGTATCTACATAAGTGCCAGATGTATCAAAATGCTCAAAACTATCATCATTACATATGATTATATCTAAAGTTTGATACAATGGTTCGTCAATAATGTTGATTGTCCTTAATGAGTCACAGCCTGTAAATATTGATGTAAAAGTGTCAATATAGGTACCAGGTTGATTGTATCCTTGGAATGTTAAATCATTACAAATGTTGAGGTTGAATTCAGAAGTTAATCGTGGAATCACAGTTAAATTAATAGTGCGAATAGAATCACAACCCGTACTTGAGGCATGTAGTGTGTCTACATATATACCAGTCACTGTATAATCCAGATATGACTCTCCTTCACAAATA
>JAZGFO010000110.1:0-18544 GCA_036479655.1 Saprospiraceae bacterium | reverse complement strand
TTATGAAATTTAATCCATACACATTAGCTGGGAGAACAGTGCGAGGATATGGTGTAGAATTGACTCCGGGAAAGCTGAGATTTAAATTTATTAAGGGAAAAATTGAAGACCTAAGGGCATATAGAGATACTTTGGAATTGGGGACTAACTACGTACCTACTTACGCTAGGAAAATGACAGGTGTTAGTTTTGGTTTTGGTTCTCGATCTACTTATTTTGATCTCTATGGGGTAAAGTCAGAAGATACACTTGATAGCTTAAATGGAGAAAAAATACTTGAAGATTATTCTCGAAAAAGTAATACTGTTTTGGGAAGCACTTTTTCATTGAAAATATCAAAGAACATTAGACTAAGATCAAATTTTGGAGCATCTTTTCAGACTGAAAACTTGGATAGTTACGGAGAGAATACTATTGTTGGAAGTAATTCATTGACCAATAATCTGGTTGAGGCAAATCTATCAAGTACTTTTACTTATGCAGGAGACGTTGCACTTAATTATTCAAGTAAGTTGTTTTCATTGAATACTAAAGTTAAATATATACAACCATATTTTCAACCATTAACTGTAGCATATGTCAATACTGATATTATTAATTATACAATTGGTGGTAGTACAAGTTTTTTTAAACATCGGTTAAATTTAATGGGAAGTGTTGGTGTTCAGAAGAATAATTTGACTGGAAATAAGCTATCAACATCTAATAATTTGATTTTAAATTTAATAGCCAATTTTAAATTGTCAAAGGGACTCTCCGGCACAGTTAATTATACCAATTTCACTCAAGATTACGAAGCTAGGATTATTCAAATAAATGACCTTTATACTTATGCAATAACAAGTAATGTTAAAGCTTTTTCATTAAGATATTCGTTTGGTAGGGGAGATAATAGATACAATACAACCTTTAGAATAGGGCAAAATGATTTTGTAACTATTGATGATTCGGAAGAGGAATTAGGTGCATATGATAGTTGGAATTCTTCAATTAATATTGCGCTGAATAATAAAGAACAAAACTTCAGATTATCGACAAGCTTAACCTACCGTAAGTATGATAGGCAATCAAATTCTACATCTAATTACGGAATAAGAATTAACGGAAATAAAGGGTTTTTTGATGATCTTATCAAACTTAATGTAAATACTGGTTACGCATTTAATGATCTCAATGGATATCGAGAAGGAAGGACTTGGAGGATTGGCATTGTAGCAT
Organism: Saprospiraceae bacterium; assembly: GCA_036479655.1. Taxonomy (GTDB): domain Bacteria; phylum Bacteroidota; class Bacteroidia; order Chitinophagales; family Saprospiraceae; genus CAJXUU01. The sequence continues at coordinate 17,326 of JAZGFO010000110.1, read as the reverse complement.
CTTATAAATTAAATGACAAAAGTAATCTTAGTTTGAGATTGAATCATATTAGTAGAAATTCAAGTGTGCGTTCTGATTTTTCAGAATATAGGACAGGATTGCAATATCTGTATAGTTTTTAGATTTTACGGTATACATAAGTAGGTCCATCGATTCCATTTGTTTTCCCAAATATCAATTCACAAACTGTGGCATTTCCTATATATTGATTATAAGGTTGAGTGACAATAGTTGGAATGCCCAAATTGTCGGATTCAATTTGCCATTCAAAATCGTATGTCGTATCTATTGTGTTTTTTAAGTATCTTGCAGTACCCATCATATTAGAGTCTAATTCAACATATATGCAAGGTGGAGTAATATTGTCAATGTGACCACAATCACCACAATCATAGGTTGTTAATTCCCATATGCCAACTATTTCTTTTTCAATTTCCATAATTTCAAATGGCGTTGAGCAATTATTTATTTGTGCGATGGCCTCAAAGCTTACATTTACTGTGCATGCACTTATGCCATCTTCTCCATAGGGTGCAGTATTGTCTTTTTTGCAACTTGTTATTGACAATGTTGACAGTGCTATTACACATAGTATATTCATTTTCATATTAATATAGACGTTATGATTTGAAGAATGGTTGGTGGAAATTGTTTTTATTTCAAAAAACCCAACATCCACATTGGCAATATACCTTCACCACCGTTGACGATATCATCTTTGATAAGTATAGGATTTGGCATGTCATATATTTGAGATACATTTTTTGATTTTCCACCAATTTCTATTGTGTATTTTCTATCCAACATGACATCCCCTTTAGCAGGAGTAGCTATTGCATGGTTCCCTTTTAGCGCATTGATAACAAATGTTTCTCTTATCGTTCCTTTGTTAGTAGAACCCGATAGTGCATATAATAGATTTGTATTCTCTAATAGTATTTTGTCTGGTTTTGTCATTGCACTGTCCGATTTTTTACCAGATTTAATAACAGATATTACATCAGCACTTTCTAAGTAATCAATAAATAGTAAGATGCTACTTCTTGGTATATTTAAAGTTCTTGAAAGTTTGGCAATGTTTGGAGAGAAAGGTGCTATACGTGAGATAACGGACAATAGTTTTTTGATTTGCCTTGTTGATTCATAGTCAATGTTGAATATTGCTGGCAAATCAATATCAATTACTTGATTCAGTGCAGACATCATTTTGGGATAGTAATTTTTTCCTGATTCTTTAAAGTATGGATAGTATCCTTTTTTTAAATAGCTGTTAAATTTTCTTTTTATATCATGTTTTTCATAATAATCTTCGGCCAATAAATCTTTAGATTTGAGTAAATTGTCAAAATCAAAAGTCGGTACATTAATATCATATTCGTACATAAGATATTCATGGAATGATAACCCACGAAGAATATAAACGTCAGCTCTTCTACTAAGATCAGACTCGCCTTTCATGATATCAAGAGCAGATGAAGATGTTGCTAATACCTTTACGTCAGGGTAGCTGTCATATACGTTTTTAAGTTCTATCGACCAGCCTGTGTACCTATGTACTTCATCAAGTATGAAAGTCCTATACCCTTTTTCGTAAAAAAAATCAATTGTTTCAAGAAATTTGTGCTCAGCAAAAAAAATGTTATCTAAAGATAAAAAAATAGTGTCTTTTATAGAAAGCTTATCTTTTAGATGTTGTAATAATAGAGTAGTCTTGCCTGTTCCTCTAAATCCCTTAAGAATTGTCAGTCTTGTCCCATATTCAATATCACTGTTAAGATTCCTTCTATAACTTAAGTCAGTAGCATTTATAAGTCGAGCAGTAGTTTTAATTAATCCTTCAACATCTTTATCGTTCATCCTAAATTGTTATTTGTACTTCGTTAACAAAGGTACATAATGTTACTGTGATATCAAAATTTTTTTTCAACATTGTATAATACATTATATGATTTTGACATTGAATAATACATTATTAATTTATGTAAAATGTGACAATGTTATATAATTAATTGACAATTAATCAATTGCGACCTTTTTTATGTTTTTAGTAAAAAAAATAATTTCAAAAAAATAGTAGTTTTTTTTACATTTTTTTGTTTTTTGGGTTTTTGTATTTTAATTAATGTTTAGTGAAATTTATTCAAAATATTTATGGAATAAGACAAAAGTTGGTATTTATACTCAAAGGAACTCCCCTAAAAAGTATATTATGAAGCACATATTATTTAATACACAAATAAGAATCAAATCAAAATGGACATTAACGATTACGATAGTATCGCTTTATTGTTGTCTTATTTTTGCTCAGATTCCTCTTGGAGTTGATGTGAATGTTTTTCCCCCATATCCTACCAAATATAATGTGTGGATTGCTAATTCTGCTAATTATATGATTACAATTAAGAATAATTCTGATACCGAGTTTGAATATTATATAAGATCGGGCTTAGAAGGGGAAAGTGGAGGTGAAGAAACTTTTGCTAGAGTTTCTCCAGATTATTTTCCTAGTATGTCTTTAGTTATTGGTCCAAATGAAGTGGTTACATTAACTTCTGCTGATATTGAAGATCTTTATAGAGATGCAACTGCAGGAGATTTAGAAAAATCAGATAATATTCCCGAGGATATTGATGCAGAATTACCAGAAGGGACTTATCAACTTTGTTTTGAATTATTAAGTTACGACCCTACTCAAGAGATATTTTTAAGCCCCAAAATATGCAGTGAGCCATTTTTTGTTAGTCACAATAATCTTGAATTAGTATATCCTCAAGACGAATCTGTATGGACACAAACTGATGTGCCTGTTACTTTTCAATGGATCAACAATTCTAGTGATAACCTCAAAGGGGATTATGAATATATCCTTCGATTGTATGAATTGGATGAAGGTATGCAAGAGCAAGAATCTATATATGAATATATTGAAAGTGGTGGGATTCCTTTTTTTAAATCAGAACCTACTTCTGGTTTAAATTATATTTATGATATAGATTTTGGATTGCCCAAGTTTACTGAAGAAAATCTCTATGCGGCACAGATTGAGGTTATTAATTTAAATGGTTCAGCGTGGTATGATGGTAATAATTTAAGCAATATCAATACTTTTTGGTACGGTAATAATCCGTTTGGAGACGATGATGATGATGACGATAATCAAGAAATTACAGATTGTTTTGAACGATGTCAGATACCTCTCCCTACTAATACAACTCCAATGTCTGATTATTCTGATATTGAGCATTTTACTATGGGGAACTTCACAGTTTATAATGTAGAGTTAGATGATGTCACTCCAGGGATTGTAGCTATTAATGGTCATGGGTATGTAAGTCTGGATTTTTTAAATGAAGTCCTTTTGGAAGTTACTTTTACAGATGTTGTGCTTAATACAGAAGGAGTTGCTATAAGTGGTGTTGTAAATGGCTTAGCCGAAGATCAACATCGAAATATCGTTGACATTGTTGGTGGGATTATTGATAATTTCCAACCTTTAGATCAAGACAAATTAAGTACAATTAGTGATATATGTTCTAATATATTATTGGTTAATAAGATCAGAAATGGTGGTATTATCAATGTACCTTTTGGTCTAGGGCAAGAGATAGACGGTCAATCATTCACGTTTGCATTGATTGCATTCGAAGCAACCCCAACAAATGCAAACATGGATTTTGTTAATATTCTTGATTTTTCTACATTGGGAGATGAATTTAGGTTAGGTTTAGGGGCATCGGATGTTTGTGTATCTCCTGACGGATTTGGTCAACAATATAAAATCCACTTATTAGAAGATGCAAATCTACCATTGGACGGAGACATTACAGTAAAATTTAAAGGAGGTAGCTTTGGAGAGAATAGTTCTTACGGACTTATGGAAAACCAAAGCCCTTGTTATTTTGAGATGGCTTGTGAAGGTTTTAAGGCAGTTAATCTTTCTGGTATTGTCACATTTCCACAGTCAATGCTCAAAAAAGAAGTCGATGGATTGGTTATTGAAGAAGAAAATGTAAAAGGATATTTTTCTTCTACATACGAAAGAGATTTTAGTAATTTATCATTGACAGGTGACCCTATTCCTCGAACAGATTTCATAGTTGATTTGGCAATTGAGGATTTTCAATTAACAAAATTGAAAGGTTGGGGATTTACTGTTCAAAATGCAAGTCTTGACCTTTCAGAATCAAGAAATCCATCTTTATTAGAATTTCCAGAAGGTTATGATAAAGATTTTACAATAGATGATGAATGGAAAGGATTTTATATAAAAGATGCAACACTGCATACCCCAAAAGATTATGGGGAGAATGGAGTAATTGGCACAGGAGCTGTCAATCACATTCTCATCGATAATCAATTGAGTATGGATATTGAAGCAATTAATATGCTGAATAGAGCCGATGGTGCATTCAAAGGATGGTCTCTTGGTATTGATACTTTCGAACTTAAAATTTTACAAAATACCCTACAACATGGGTTCATTGATGGGAAGTTTGGTGCGCCGGTTATGGAATCCCAAGAATATTTAGATTTTTACGCGCTTATTGACGAGGTGATAGATGATCCTGAAGATACCTATTATACTTTTAATGGTAGGGTAGAGTCGTCCGAAAATCTTGATATACCTATGGCAATTGCCAATGCGAGTATTTGCCAAAGCTCTTATTTGGCAATGAGCTTGAGTCCTAAACCTGATGAAAGATTAGTTGAAGTGTTTCTTAAAGGTGACTTAGATATTAATACAGGATTAGTAGGAAGCACAATTACTGGTAACGCATATATGGAACTTGCAGATTATCAACTACACTACAATTCAGTAGATGGCTTTGTTATGCCTGAAGAAGTTGGTGATGGAAGAGGCTCCTATTTTGGAGTAGAAAACAATGATTCTATTGATTGTTCCAACTTGGATTATACTTCTATGCAAGAGGCTTTTGATTACATGACGGATCGAATGATTGAAAGCGGAGAAGATGTTTCACGAACTATTTTTGAAGAATTAGATATCGATAATAGTGAGCCGGGAGGAGGTACATGGAGAGATGGTGATCAGATGAATGGATTGCCAATAAGATTTAAAAAATCTCGATTGTTAGTCAATGATGGTGCACCACAACTAAATCTTATTGTAGAGGCTCAATTAGCTCCTGAATCTGTAATGGAAGCTGGAATATTAATTACAAGCGAAAAAATAATCGATGGTAGCAAATTCACTTTTGGTATTGAGAATATTGACTTTTATTTTACTGAAGGTTCTATCGTATTGGATGAACCATTTAACAATTCTTCTCTTGCGACTGACGAATCTGTCACGGTCAAATGGACCCCGAATTTTCAAGATGAAGAAATTAGAAATAGGTTGCTTTATGAGATTAAAATAATTGAAATAACAAACGATGATGATCTAAATAAGTTAGATTCAATTTTCAGAAATAGAACAGACTTTTTTCATGAAGTCAATGAGGTTACAGGTAGCGAACATGAGATAGCATTATCATCTGTTAGTCCAGAATTTAGTAATGGTAAATCGTATGCGATAAGACTGTTGGGCAGTGACCCTGAACCTGACGCAGCACCGCTCAACAATGACGGTTATTCCAATATAAGTGTTTTTACTTGGGGGCAAACCGCCATAGTAGGGACCAATGCAGGGAATAATTCTGAATGTGCTGCAAGATGTTCTCCTGCTGTTCCAGCTAACAGCAATGTCCATACCACTCCAAGTTCTGTGTCATCCTTTATAATGGGAAATTTTGTGATAGAAGTTGATGGGAATGTCCAACAAAGTGGAGATTTGATTTCTGGTCAAGGTGTTGCATTGTTTGATGGATTTATAAATGATGCAAGAGTTGCTATTGATTTTATTAATGTAAAATTGAATACAGACGGAAATGCTATTGAAGGAAGTGTCGTGGGAAGAGCAAGCAATACAAGCTTGATAGATCAAGTAGCAGATTATATTGCAGGGAATTCATCTTCTGATGTTATTGCGACATTATATGAGTTTTTGGACGAAGCTCACATGGTAACAGATATTATGACAGGAGGAGAAGTGGAGTTGCCTTTTGGTGTAAATGTTAATATGGCAACTAATGATGGTAGTGGAGCGTCTAACTCAGTGAATATTGCTTTTACAGATTTTGAACTTACACCAACTACAGCCGATATTGACTTTTTATTTATGATGTCTCTTCCTTCATTAGGAGAAGGATTCAATTTTGGATTAGGGGCGCAAGATATATGTATTGGTCCTGATGGATTTGGAGCCGAAGCAAGACTTTATCTTCCCAATGATTTGAATATTCCAATTGATGGAGAAGTTGAGTTGAAATTTATTGGAGGATTGCAGGGTGTAGTAGATGGTAATAGTACAATTGACCCATTTTATTTAGAAATTGATTGTGATGGATTTAAAGCTTTGAATATAAGTGGTTCAGCAACTTTTCCAAGAACGATGTTAGTCAAAGAAAATGACAATTCAGGACAGGTTATTAATGGAGAAAACGTAAAAGGAACTTTTACGATGAATCTACAAGTTTCTGGAGGTGATGCTTACCAATCTACTGATGTAGAACCAAGGACAGATTTAATTCTTTCTTTCACAATGGATCCTTTTCAGATCAAAGGTTTAAATGGCTGGGGTTTTGAGGTGATAGAAGCTGTTTTAGATTTGTCTGAGGCAAGGAATTATTCTGAAATGGTATTTCCCAATAATTATGACTTTGATGAAATAGAAACTCAAGGTTTTTGGACTGGTTTTTATATGAAAAACTTAAAATTTAAACCTCCATCTAATTATTCTGATCAAGAAAATGATGAAGAAAGGACTTTTTTCGCAATCAATAATTTATTAATTGATCCAGAATTTAGTGCAGTTTTTTCCGCTCATGATTTGATGGATGGCAATATTAAAGGTTGGGAAATGTCTGTGGACTCATTCGGTATTAGTATTCTGCAAAATACATTTCAAAGTGGTGGAATGATGGGTATAGTGAGTGCTCCTGTTTTGGGAGAAGTGGATAGACTTTCTTATCGAGCTGTTATAGATAGACAAGTTCAAGAAGAAGATGAAGATGCTTCATACTTATTTAGAGCTGTTGTAAGACCACCTGAAAACGGGATCACTATTCCGATGCTTGTCGCAGATGCTACTGTGTGTTCTAGTTCATATCTTGGTATCCAATTTGGAAAAAGTGATGATGATACACAGATGGAATTATTTATTAAATCTACCTTATCTGTAGATTTTGATAATGCTCCTGGTGGTTTTGACATTCCTGGAGATTTTGAATTAGCACTAGCAGATTTTCAAGTACAATACAATACTGTAAAAGGTTTTGTTTTGGCAGAAGAGAATAATGATGGTAAAGGGACAACAATTGGTCTTGGTTTGGGAGCTGGAGACGTTTGTACTACAGATCCATATTTTCCAAATTTTGATGCAATGGTTCTAGATTATCAAGAAAGTGGTGGAGCCGATACAGAGCGTTCTGTAGCTGGAAGTGGTACAGATATAGATGTAGCAAATAATGAATCTGAAACAGAAGTTGATTCTGAAACAGAAGTTGATTCTGAAACAGAAGTTGATTCTGAAACAGAAACAGAGGATGATGATCCAGTAACTAGTGCGATGAATGGATTCCCAATTCGATTAGGGGATTTTGATATAGCTATGGAAAATGGTAAGCCTTCTATTTCATTTGTTGTAGATCTTTCATTAGCTAGTGGTGGGCAGGGTTTTGCAGCGGGTACAGGATTAACAATATATACAGATAAAGAAACGAATGATGGGAAGGAAAAAATTGTTTTTGGTCATGTTGGATTTGATTGCGCAAGATTAGCAGCAGATTTAGATTTTATACAATTGATGGCATGCCTATGTCATGAATCAACGGAAACAGCCGCTGGGACTACTGAAGGCTATTTTGGTAGAGTTATGATAAATGCAATGGATCAAGTTTTTATTGATCTGCAAGGTGGATTTGCTACTTTTAAGGCTCCTAGTGCTTTAGAATATGGTACTAAAGATTATCATGGTTTTTGGTATATTGATGGTACGTTTGCTAGTAATACGGGCATACCTATAGGACCACTTAGACTTAATGCTTTGGGTGGTGGAATATATTGGAATATGTCACCACCGCCATTGCCAGGGCACAATGATATAGATGGAGCAGAAGGAGATACTGGCGGAGCACAAGAGGTGAATGATTGTATCGCAGATCTTGCAGATCAATACGATATTGACATGCCTAATGGAGGGGCAGCATTAGGAGCAGCTCCTGATCACGATCCAGGGACTTACCCAATTGGTACGTATGGTCTAAGGACGATAAAGTTTAATGCAGGATTATCTTTTTCTGATCCAAAATTGGTTATTTTGGATCCATTAGTGAGTGTTACATGGGCTGCAAATCAAGGGATTAATGAAATCACTGTTGGAGGATATTTATATTTCTTGCAAAATGATTATTTCTCTCGTGGAGCTCCATCATCACCTCCTAATAGTAATCCTGAGGACAGTGATTCTCCTGCATTAGAATTTTCGGCAGAAGAGTCTGGAAGTGGAGATGCACAAAACGGTTCTAAAATGTGGATAGCAGCATTTAATACACTTTATTTTGATAGATATACTCATCCTGGTAAGACGCTGACTGCTTTTCATGGTACAGGAAGTATGTACCTCAATGTTATTCCTGATGTGCTATATGGTACTGCACCTGGTAATGATCGTTATCGATTGATTAGTCACGATATTTTTATTGGTCATGTAGATCATGAGCAGACTGTAGGTCGCGGTTATTCTGTCGGAGGTAGTGGTGATACATACTGGCATGCATACTTAGGTAATCCTTATTCATCAATGGGCCGTGGATCTCTCAGCTTTGATTTGGCAGGAGCGACTGGTGGTGAAAGTTCAGAAGAACCTACTGGCGAAGCAGCTATTAGTGCAACGGCATATATGATGATGGGACATGGAATCCCTACAGAACTACCAGAACCTCCTGCATTTATTTTGGATATTATTGAAGGAAGAGAAAGAAGTTCTGGTGATGAAGATGATAGTAGTTATGATGGTGATCAAGTATTTACTAACGATGGCGCTAGAGAACAATTAAACGATCAAACATCAGGTTTTGCACTCGGTACAACTGTAGGAATAAATGCTAATTTTGACAAAATAATTTATGCAAATTTAGAAGTAGTATTAGGAATGGATCTATTATTTCAGAATGTTGCGGGCAAACAATGTATAGCGGATGATGGTGATCTTTATGATCCACCTGGAGTATCAAACTATTATGGATTGGGACAGATATTTGCTGGTATCAAAGGGGCAGTTGGAGTAAGAGGAAAGATTTTTAAAAAAGAAATAGATGTGGAATTTCTGTCATTAGCAGCTGCAATGTTAATCCAAGCAGGTGGACCAAATCCGTTTTGGATCGATGGTAAGGCAGCTGTAAGTTATAGCGTATTAGGAGGATTAATCAAGGGAAGTGCCCAAGTAGAAGTAGAGGTAGGGGATAGATGTTATCCATATGATGCAGGGACATTTTCACTTGATGTGATTTCAAAGGTATTTCCAAGTGATGATAATGTAGGAGACAATGCTGTCAATGCATATGCACACCCTATGTTGACCTTTAAGATGCCTGTGGCTAATCCTGATAATCCTAGTATGGCTCAGATGACTATTCCAGAAGTGTCACCTAATGGTAATACTACAATTCTTACAATAGCTCCTGTGATGGAACATTTTAAATTGTATAGAGATTTTAGTGGAATTCCAGATACACTGGTGGATGGTGATGTTTTATTCTCAAATACAAGAAGGAGTGCTAGGTACATTCCTGACCATGCAATGTCAAATTCTGATCAGCAAGTTGGCAATAGAAGTTTTAAGTTGAAGGCGAGAATCAAAGCCAAAGAGAAAAAATCTGGACACTGGTCATATATTGCAGATTTTCAGACTGATACTACTGTGATATTTGAAGCAGCCCCTTTGCCATCATATGAGAAATTTGTAACGCATACCAATCCAATACGAGGACAACGATATTTTATGCCTGAAGAATGGAGAGGATCATCTACAAATATCAGTAATAATATGACTATATTGAATTTTAAAATGGGTATGATCAAGTTTTATGATGATGTGTCAGAATCTCGATTGTATGACACTGATCAACAAGGGAGATCATGTTACTATGATATAGTATGGCGAAATGCTGATAGAGGTGAAGAAGCAAGTCGTTATACATTACATAGTATGGATTTTGTAGGAAAAACAGTAAATTTTCCTATTCCTAATTTAAACAATAATACTACTTATTTATTGCAATTAATTAGAAGAAAAGAATTAAACGGAATACCTATACTTTCTGGCGAACAGATTTCTGTAAGTAAGTCTGGGATTAGTGTAGATATTAGTAACCAATATGATGTATCCAATGATTATGTCATCGAATACACTGAAGATGATACTAATTCATACATGGAAGTAGAAAACAATGAATCACTTTTACATCTCGTAGTATTCAAAACAAGTCAATACGATAATTTGGCAGATAAATTAGCTAATGTTACATTAAATGTAAAACCTAAAGGGACTATTGTTACAGGAACTAACGGGAATCAATATAGTATAGCCTATGATGAAATATTTATTCCTGCTCCAGAAAGTGAAAAGTTTGAGGAGATAGAGTTTATTGGTTATGATGCTGTACTTGATCATAGTAGTAGTACTTCTAGTCATCATACGCCACCGAGAATATTTGTAGTTGATCCATTTGAAGGATATTTCTTTGATGATCATGTCAAGCCTCTAACTAATTCTTTATTGTATGAAATACATACTAAGCTTGACAATGTTTACCAAGGTTTACAACAATATCAAGCTTTTAGTTATGTCAACTACAATACTCAGTTTAATGAGTACCAATATAATTTTATTAATATATCAAATTATCAAAATGGTAATGAAAATATATATGGATCCAATGGAATAGCGCTTGGACAGTATTATGAATCTAATAGTTATTTTGCAAGTCCAATAGTACAAAACTCTACTTCATCTTTTCTAAATAATACTAACTTCTTAGGGTCGATTAACCTCTTTCAAGGTACTATCAATAGTGATGTTAAGTTAAAGTATAATGTAAGAGATTTTGTAAAACTTGATATTTCAAATATTGTTTTAAGGACTGAAGCTATGATTGACTTAATTAGAAATGGTATTGCTCCAATGGTATTATTCCAATCTCAAGCAGCAAGTGTTGTTGATAACAACTTAGAATCTACCTATTATGCATATAATAACTTAGTCCAATCATTAGTTTATAATGGTAATGCTAATACTATTCAATACGGAAACACTTACACAGCTGTCATGGAAGGAGTCGGATTTAATAATACTATTACAGGCACTACTGGGATGACGCAGACGTCATTAAGCTCTTTATCTAATCAAAATGCGTTTGGGCCGTTCCATGCCTCTGATATCAACTTTTATTATAATACCCGAAAACCAGATAATAATTTATATCAAGTAAGTTATTATGGATCGAAGGTTGTTAAAGAAATAGATGATAACTGATAACTTAATTAAAACGAATTAACGTTTGTTTTGTAACTCCAATATTGGATTAACGTTAATTCGTTTTATAGATTTTGATTTGATGTTCTTAGTTTTTAATGAAGTTTTTGACACTATATTCATTATGCTCTCCAAATACTTGAATGTAATACATACCAATGTTAAAATTGGAAGTAGATATCTGAATTGATTTAGTGAAATGATTTTCTTCATAAATCAATTGACCTTGATTGTTGATTATTTTTACCAATTTATTACCTTCTTCTAAATTATCAATCGATAACAATTGAGATACTGGGTTAGGATATATGTCAAATGCTGTTTTGGTTGCTTGATCATTAGTACTATTTAATAAAGGATCATACACATGGAGTTCTCTTCCAAATTCTGGATCATCCCCAATGAAAAATATTTTTTCTCCTACAGCAGTTAGATCAAAGGGGTAGTAGGAACGGTCATCTGTAGAAATATCGGTGAGAGCGAATGTATTGTTAGCCGTTCCGTCACTTTTATATATTTCAACATTTTTCCATTCATCTTCATCAAAAGCACTAAAAATTACATTGTCAGAATAGTCAACCATATATGTACTTCCAATCGATAATTCTGGCAAAAAACGAATAGGTGTTGAATTTGATTTTGTAATCTTATACCATACTGGATTCCACCAATCATTTCTTACTTTAAATATTAAATCATCATTATAAATATGAAATAATTCTGGTGATTTAGCGTTCATTATTACAGAATCATCAAAGACTAATTTTGTGCCAGCTACAGTACCATCAGATACAAACATATCATAATTGTTTTGAGTGTTTCCTGGCAACCACCCTTTAAAATATAATTTGTTGTTATACGCTACTATACTTTGATTTAGTTTTGGTTTTTCAAATGTTATTTTATTTAATTCGATTAATTTTTTTGTGCCACTTTCTGTACCATCGGTAACAAATAATGCATAATTTTCATCATTTTGTTTAAACCAAAAAAATACTTTATGGCCAACTGGTGTCATTAGAATTTTACTATTAAATTCACTTCCTTCGTTGAGCTTAAAATATTTTGACGTATTACCTGTTGTTCCATCAGAAGTAACTAAATATCTCGCATCATCTATTTGAGCAATTAGGATTATTTGATCTTCAGTGGCAGACATTTCAAATATTCCCCAAGATTCAAAAGTGTAAATAATCTCTGTTCCTGTTCCGTCATATTTGACCATTAAATTGTCTTCATAAAAATATAGATCACCTTTGAATTCTACAAAATCACCCATATACTCATCAGAAGTATAAATACTATTAGTTTCTTGACCGTTTAATTTACTCAACTGGAAAACATCATTATCTTGAGACGCAAAATACCATTCTTCATTATATTGAAAAATATTGTAAATGTATTCTGCTTCAAAAATAGGAGAAAAAGATAAATCTTCAGTATTGAGAGCATTAAATACCGTTTTTCCTTCAATCTCTGTCGTTGTAGTACAAATAATTATCCTGTGTAGCCACAATGGGATTGCGATTGTCAGAAGAATTGCCAAATGTATCATCTGAGCCAAGATTAGTATCAGTAATCCTCATTACACTTTGTGAGAAAATAAATGAAGTAGTTATAAAAAAGAAAACAAAAAAGTTGATAGTAAATTTCATGGATAACATTTTTTTTATTTGGCACAAAGATATTATTAATCGTTTGATTCTTGTTTTTATTTGGAGTATCGGTTGATTTAATTTGAGTAACGGACAATCAATGTTAATCATTTATTATTCTTTTTATGGAATATCTATCCATATGGTATAATATTACAAAGACCTAGTAATCATATCTAATAATCATATCATGAAATATTTAATAGCTTTTCTCTTTTTATTATTCAATTCCTTGATTTTTGCCCAACAAATATCAGAGGTCAATCAACAGGGTGTCCAATCTATTCAATCAACAGACGTGCAACTAAATACTAAGCACTATGGTGATAAAATTGTACTACGATGGGCGCCAACTAATCCTGAATGGTGGTTATATGGTATAATCAATGGTTACAAGATTTCTAGAAAAGATATGTCTGATGTACGTAATAATTATGAAGTACTTGTAGATACTTTAAAACCTTGGACGGAGTCACAAATCGAAAATTGGTATGTCGCTCATCCAGATGATGATAAAGTAGCAGTTCCTCTTCAGACCATGTATAGAGACTGGCAAAATACCAATTATAAAGATGCTGACTTTGCCGATATTTTTGAACGAAGTACTTACTTCAAACAAAGACATCAGATGACTATATTAGCAGCAGATTTGTTTTCAGTAGTTTCAGAAGCTGCTGGATTAAGATGGGAAGATAAAACTATTGACAAAGAAAAATTATATGCATATAAAATCGAATTTAATAAATCTGATGCTAAAATGGCAGCTTATAGTATTGCTAAAAAATGGCAGATTTATGACAAGCCAGTTATTTTCGAGGCGATAGAAAAAGAAGAAAGGATATCAATAAAGTGGGATAGATCACTTCATAATAGAGTCTATACGGCTTATTATATAGAAAGATCTCATGATAATATTAATTACGAAAGATTGAATGCGTTACCTTATGTGCAAGCAATAGGAGAAGGATTGTCTTCGGGGCGATTCATTTCCTATCTCGACAAAGTAGAAAGTTATCAACTATACTATTATAGGCTCATAGGAATAGATGCTTTCGGCGACGTATCAGAACCATCAGAACCTATATATGCTCAAGGAAAAGATAGAACTCCACCTAAAGTGGAACGACCAGATCCTTCGAAAAGTGAAAGCGGTGATGGGTTTTTAATAAGATGGAATCATGATCCTATAGAAGAAATAAGTCAAGTGATAATCTATAAAAAAGATCCTATATCTAACGAGCAATTAGTATATCAAAGTACAAAAGAAGAAGGGTTTGACTTTGAAATAGAAGATGCGAACATCAATGAAGGTATGAGCCTCTATCATGTCGTATTGGTCGATACCGCAGGTAATTATGCACAGTCCATGCCAGGGGAAATATATATTCAAGATAAAACTCCACCAAAACCACCTATAAATTTGTCAGCAGATGTAGATACATCGGGCAGTGTAATACTAAAATGGGAACAAGGACCAGATCTTGATGTAATTGGTTATTATATATTCACAGCACCTCGACAAAATGATAATTATCTCAAACTAAATCAAAAGAAACATTTATTTAGAATCTTTGAAGATTCCATTAATATGACGTTGCTCACAGATAAGCGATATTATAAAATTGTGGCTATAGACAAAGGCGGGAACATAGGCGATTATTCTGAAATATTAGAAGTCAATCTACCAGACAAAATACCACCTGCACCTTGCTTGTTTTTTGACTATCGTGTAGATTCTGCTGGTGTGTTTATGGGTATAATGACATCTAGTTCTATAGATGTTGTAAATCATAAACTCTACAGAAAAAAACAAAAAACTAAAGATTGGAAATTGATAAAGACTTTTGGAAAAAAAGTACCTGAAATATTTTTAGATAAAACAGTCGATTCGGGAGGTAGTTATACTTACAAATGGATAGCTGAAGATGAGGGAGGACTACAATCTTCTTCAGAACATTCAATGCTTAACATAACAGCTTTTGATGTAAGAGTTTTTTATCGACCACAACTTAGACTTAATAAAACAAAAGAAGGTGTCATGATTGAAGTGTCTAACAATATACCTGGAGATAATTATCGAATACAAATTATTCGCTCATATAAAGGGGGTAAATATAGAACCCTAACAACTCTTAAAGGAAAAACCACTTACGTAGATAAATTAGATGTAACAACTGACAAAATTAATGTAAAATATCGAGCTAAGATTCTTTATAAAGATGGAAAGCGATCGAAATTTGGCAAAGAGTACAGTTTGTAGTACTTCAATAACCAGAATTTAATATTGTCCAATATTTTCATAGAAATACTTATAAGTTTTATTCAGCTCTGTATCTTTACAGAGCTGTTTTGTTTTGAGATTAAATGGATTAGTGACATTATTTATGGAATGCTTATCACTTTTGGTATATGATATAAACACCCCATAAAATATCATAATTATGAAACACTTATTAACTCTTGTATTTTTATTTTTATTTTTTTTACAATTATCAGCACAGAACTTTTGGACAGGAAATGGTAATGACCAACAATGGCATACATCAGCTAACTGGTCTCAAGGAGTCCCGGCACTTTCATCAGATGCCGTTCTTACTGCTGCGGGAACTGTATATGTATCACAAATCTCTGAAGCGAGAAGTATTGAGGTTAATGGAGGTTCATCTCTTATAGTAAATTCTCTCTTGGAAGTATTAGGAAACCCTACTGGTGGCGGACAAGTACATGGAATAAGAAATAATAATGTAGTAACTAATAATGGGACAATATTCATTGGTAAAGTAGCTTCAGGTACGGGGTTTTTAATAAATGGAATATACAATAATGGAATATTTACTAATAACGGAACGATAGGGTTTCAAAAAACATTTTCTGCTTCTGCAATTAGAAATAACACGAATAAATCCTTTATCAATAATGGTATGATAGATTGCTATACCGGTAGTATTTCCTTAAATTTTATTGACAATAGAGGTGACTTTACCAATGATGGTAGTATGAATCTAACTGCAAATACACTGCAAGATGCGATTGATTGTACATCAAACAGTACTTTTACCAATGGTCATTGCGCTTCTTTAAAAATTGATAATGGAAAAATTATTTCAGGAGGAATAATAGATAATTTGGGAATGGTTTTTATTGATGCTTCTGGAGTGTCATCTATTAATAATAATACAGGAATCGTATATGAATTGGTAAGTGGTACCATTACTAACAATACAAATACTGGGGTAATTACTAGTAATGAAGATGCTTATTTTTGGCATGGCTGCATTTCATCAAACATTAATACAGTTGGAAATTATTTTACAAATCAAGAAATGATATTCGCTAATTCTAATGAATATATTTATTATCCTAATATTTCAGGAGGCTATAACCAACCAATTGGAAACAATATAACTAGTTGTTCTACTTGTACAATACATGTTTTAGATAATGGTGATTTGACAATCAATGGTACACTTAATGCATTAGGAAATCTATTAGTCTATGGTGATTATATCGGTGGTACTGTTAATTCTAATGGCAATGTTGCTATTAATGGTGGAACAATGGATCTAAGTGGTGCTACATCAATTGATAATTCTGGAGGACAATTTACTCTGGATAATTGTAGTGAATTGACTTTATCTGGTAAACTTATTAATTCATCTTCTTTTGTTAACACAGAATCTATTGTTTATACTACAAGTAGCTCTACGCAACAAATAAATACTACAATAAAAAATGGTGGTCTTTTTATTGATGAATCTAATGTTTTTGATGTTTCAGATTTTAATATTAATAATGCATTGATTCAGGGATTTATTGCTTTTGAAGGAGCTTCTATTCAACAATTTATTTTAGGTGATAATCCTAATAGTGTTACTTTATTAGACAATAAATTATACTTTGCAAATACTAATAATGAGATTGCTAATTATAATCCTTCTTCTAATATGTTGAACTTGATTTCTCCTCTGGCAAATGGAAATCATACAAGTAGTGGTAAATTAGAAATTAGTAATTGTGATATTTTTCCTTTTGAATTGAATATAAAAATAATACCTAATCCAGATTTTGATGGAGA
>JAZGFO010000109.1:0-9259 GCA_036479655.1 Saprospiraceae bacterium | reverse complement strand
TAAATCTTTTAGCACTAGGTTATTTAATCCAATTTTATACGTAGGGTTCATCTCTTATTGTTTAGGTGCTACAAAGAAAAGAATTTTTTTGAGGATAAAAGTATTATAATGTGATGTCAATTAAATCCATAACTACATAAACAGTAAATAGTAATAAATAATTTTAGAGATATGTTGAAATTATCGTTTCATAACCCTGAGCTAGCATAACCAATCGTAATACGGTTGTAAGTAGCAAAATTATAGTCGTTTTGCAATTTATTTTATCAGTCGTTATAAAGGTTAAGCACTTTTGAATTAAAAGAAATGGTCTATATTACACTTTTTTTGAAAAACAACTAACGGATAATGACTAAAGAAGCGGGATATTTAAGAGTTCAGAGAAAACTTAAGAAAATGATTATTTTAGGAGAATATGCCATTGGCGATATGTTGCCTTCTGAAAGTATGCTTACCGAAGAATATAAGTTATCAAGAATGACAATCCGTCATGCTTTAAAAAACTTAGAGGTCGAAGGATTAATATATAGGAAAAAAGGAAAAGGAAGTTTTGTAGGTAATAAAAAAAGAAGTTTTGAGTTAGGGTTTACTAAGGGATTTACAGAAATAATGAAAAGTAGAAATATTAATTATTCTACTAATTTTATCCAAGAACCTATTCTACAAGAGTGGCCAGAAGACTTTAGGTGGAAACTAAGTAATAAGGAAATTAAAAATAATTGTATTTATTTTTCTAGGTCAAGATCTATTGAAGGTAAAAAAGTAATAATTGATAACACAATTATATCAAACATTGGTGTAAAAAATTTCTGTGAGAAACCATTAGTCAATATGTCATTATTCGACACTTTGATGGTCCGTTATGATACAGAAATAACAGGGGTAACTCAAAAATTTAGTGCTATAATTGCTACAAAAGAAATGGCAAAAAGTATTGAAATTAAGGAAGGGGATCCTGTGCTAAGAATTATAAGAAAACTGAGTACTAGTAATCCTGGACTACATATCTATGCTGATTTATATTGTGATACTAATTCATTCTCTTTTGATGCTTAATCTATATGAACCACTCACAGCTAAATCAAGTCGATCATAAAGTAGAAAAACTGCTTTCAAGAATGTCCTTACTCGAAAAAATAGGGCAAATGAATCAATATAACGGATTTTGGGACGTGACAGGTCCACCACCTAAAGGCGGATCTACCGAAAATAAATATACAAATCTAAAGCTTGGCTTAGTAGGATCAATGCTAAATATCCAAGGAGTAAAAAATGTACGTGCGCTACAAAAAATTGCAGTAGAAAAAACCAATTTGGGAATACCATTAATATTTGGTTTTGATATTATTCATGGGTATAAAACGATAAGTCCTATTCCGATTGCTGAGTCTGCAAGTTGGGACATGGATGCTATCAAACTATCGGCTCGTATCGCTGCCAAAGAAGCTGCTGCTGCTGGTATTAATTGGACTTTTGCTCCAATGATAGATATTTCAAGAGATGCCCGCTGGGGAAGAGTAATGGAAGGAGGAGGAGAAGATACTTACTTGGGTAGTCAAGTTGCTATTGCTCGAGTAACTGGATTTCAGGGTGACGACTTATCAAAAATAGATACAATTGCTGCATGTGCAAAACATTTTGCTGCTTATGGTTTTGGAGAAGCTGGTAAAGAATACAATACCGTAAGTATTGATAAATATACGCTACACAATAGTATTTTACCACCCTTTAAAGCGGCTGTAAATGCAGGAGTAAAAACCTTTATGAATGCTTTTAATGAAATAAATGGTATTCCAGCAACTGGAAGTAAACACCTTCAAAGAGAAATATTAAAAAAAGAATGGAATTTTCAAGGTTTTGTTGTTTCTGACTGGGATTCAATAGGTGAGATGATCGTTCACGGTTTTGCTAAAAACAAAAAAGATGCTGCCCAATTAGCTGTTGAGGCAGGGTCAGATATGGACATGGAGTCTCATATATACATATCACAGTTAGAACAATTAGTAAAAGATGGAAAAGTATGCGAATCAACAATTGATGACGCTGTGAAAAGAATTCTAAAAGTAAAATATGAATTAGGTCTTTTTGATAATCCCTATTTATATTGTGATGCTGAAAGAGAAAAATCTATTGTTGGCTGTGATGATCATCAAGATATTGTCTTAGATATGGCAAAAAAGTCAATAGTATTACTAAAAAACGATAAAACTAAAGAAGGTAAAAAATTATTACCCTTAAAAAAATCTGGTCTAAATATAAGTATAATAGGTGGATTGGCTGATGATAAAGATAGTCCTTTAGGTAGTTGGAGAATAGCAGCTGACCCAGAAACGGCAGTATCGTTTTTGGAGGGAATGAGTGCTTATAAAGGTAATCATATTACTTATTCTAAAGGTGCTGATGTTACACTTGGAAAATCACTATTTGTTAATGAATTAAAGCTAAACACTAGTGATAAAAGTGATTTTGAAAACGCTATTATTGCTGCTAAAAAAGCAGATGTTGTAGTAATGGTTTTGGGAGAACATGGTTTTCAAACGGGAGAAGCTAGAAGTAGAACATCACTTCAATTGCCTGGTGTACAACAAGAGTTATTAGAAGCTGTATATGAAGTCAATACTAATATAGTATTGGTATTAAATAATGGGAGACCACTTGCTATCACATGGGCTGATAAACACATACCTGCCATTGTAGAAGCATGGCACTTAGGTACTCAGTCAGGAAATGCCATCGCTCAAGTATTATATGGCGATTATAATCCAAGTGGTAAACTACCTATGACTTTTCCACGAAATGTAGGACAAGTACCTATATACTATAATCATAAAAATTCTGGGAGACCATTACCTTCTGTAGAAGAACCAAATCTTGTTTTTTGGACACATTATAGCGATGTAGATAATAGCCCTCTGTATCGATTTGGCTACGGACTAAGTTATGCTTCATTTGAGTATAAAAACCTAAGAATTAGTAAAACTAAAATATCAATTAATGATACTTTTCAAGCATCTATAGAAATTACTAATACTAGTGAAATTGCTGGTGAAGAAGTGGTACAACTCTATATTAGAGATCTAATAGGTAGTATAACTAGACCTATAAAAGAACTGAAAGGATTTGAGAAAATATACCTTAAAGCCTTTGAAACAAAAACTGTAGTTTTTGAAATTAATAAAAATACTCTTGCCTTCTATACCGCTAATGATATGTGGGAAGTAGAAACCGGAGATTTCGAATTATGGATTGGTGGCTGCTCAGATACTACAATAAAAACCTCTTTTGAGGTGATATAATGCTAAACTAAGATTTCTTACTAATCAAAAGATTGGTTTTCTACACTTGCTTTTGCTACTAATTCTTTATACTCGTTTGGTGAAAGTCCATCTAAACAATAATCTATTGGATTAACAGCTTTGCCATTTATTCTTACTTCATAATGTAAATGTGGTGCAGTAGAGGTTCCCGTATTTCCAATTTCCCCAATTTTTTGTCCCTTTTTTACAAGTTCACCCTTTTTTACACTTATAGTTTTCATATGTCCATATAAGGTAGTATATCCATATCCATGATCAATAATAACATTGTGACCATATCCACGTTTTCTTTTTTCTACTCTTATTACTTTACCATCTCCTGTAGATTGTATATCGGTTCCTATTGGAGCAGTAAAATCAATTCCTTTATGAAATTTTTTAACCTTATGTACTGGGTGCAATCTTATTCCAAAACCCGATAAGCTTTTAATTTTTCTTTTCAACTTATCCTCAACAACTGGTTTTATAGAAGGAATTGATGCTAATTTATTCTCTTTAGATTTTGCCAAATTAAATAGCATATCTAGTGATTCTCTTTGAAGTGTTATTTTTCTTTTTAATTTATCAACGTCTTCTAATGATTCTGAAATTGTTTCCCCTGTCACACCAAAGTTTTCTAACATTGCGTACTTTTTATGACCTCCAATACCACCTTCCCATACAGCATCATCAATAGGATCAATACCAAAAATCATCCTGTGCACTTCTGCATCTTTCTTTTGTAGTTGATTAAGATCTTGTGCTATGTTACCAAAATCTGTTTTCAGGTTTTCAAAATGGCTAACCATCTGCTGATTTGCTCTTTGAAGTGATTGTTCTTTTGGTGTAGGAAAATATTTGAAAGCAATACCAAATATAATGGCAGAGCTCAAAACTATTGATCCGACTATTGTAAATAGCCTTTGTAACTTCTCTCCAGGAGTAAGCTTTAGCTTCTCATATTGTAAAGTTTGGGAATTGTATACGTATTTTTCTCTTTTCATCTCACAAAATTCGCTTATTTAACTACTTTTGTAGTCTTTAGGGTACGTATGTTATGGGGTAATTTGTACTCAAAAATAGTATTTCATTTTATAATGACAAAATTTTTGAGTAGAATTATTAAATACTAGACATAATTTTTTTTATTATGCTTAATAAATTGAGTACGTGACCAATATAATTTATATTCGATAATATATATAGATTTATTTAATTTAATTATTTAATATTTAGTAGTAGTAATACTTATTTAGTTATGAATGCAAATCAGATACGACAACAATTTTTTGATTTTTTTGAATCAAAAAACCACAAAATTGTTCCTTCCGCTCCTTTAGTGGTAAAAGATGATCCCACATTAATGTTTATTAACGCTGGAATGAATCAATTTAAAGATTATTTCTTGGGTAATAAAACACCTGATATAAGAAGAATAGCAGATAGTCAAAAATGCCTGCGGGTTTCAGGAAAACACAATGATTTAGAAGAAGTAGGAAGAGACTCTTATCACCATACCATGTTTGAAATGCTTGGAAATTGGTCTTTTGGAGATTACTTCAAAGCTGAAGCTATTAACTGGGCTTGGGAATTATTAACAGAAGTATACAAATTAGATCCAGATAGAATCTATGCTTCAGTATTTTCTGGTGATGAAGGTGAGGGTTTAGAAAGAGATGAAGAGGCTGCTACACTTTGGAAAAAACATTTGCCAGAAAATCATATTCTTTATTGTGACAAAATTGATAATTTTTGGGAAATGGGCGATGTTGGCCCTTGTGGTCCTTGCTCTGAATTGCACATAGATCTTAGATCTGACGAAGAAAGAAAAAAGATTGATGGTGCAAGTCTGGTAAATATGGATGATCCATTAGTTATTGAGGTTTGGAATCTCGTTTTTATACAATATAACCGAAAAGCTGATAAGTCATTAGAAGATCTGCCCGAAAAACACATTGATACAGGTATGGGTTTTGAAAGATTATGTATGGCCATTCAGGGTAAATATTCTAATTATGATACAGATGTTTTTTCTCCCTTTATCCAATATATTGAAAAATCAACGGGTATAAAATATACCGGAAAATATGAAGAATCTGCAAAATCAGATATTGCCATGAGAGTATTGGTAGATCACCTAAGGGCTGTTAGTTTTACTATTGCCGATGGAGAACTGCCAAGTAATAATGGTGCAGGATATGTAATCCGTAGAATATTGAGAAGAGCAGTAAGGTATTATTACTCATTTCTTAACACCAAAAAACCGTTTCTTTATTCAATGGTTCCTTTATTAGCAGAAAAGTTTGCTGATGTTTTTCCAGAACTAAAAGCCCAAGATACTTTTGTAAGTAAAGTGATAATGGAAGAAGAAAAATCTTTTTTAAGAACCCTAGAAGGTGGTTTAAAAAGAATAGATTCTCTCGCACTATCCAATAACTTATTAAATGGAAAACAAGCTTTTGAATTATATGACACATATGGTTTTCCAATAGATTTGACAAGGTTAATAGCAGAAGAAAAAGGCTGGAAAATAGATGAAAAAGGGTTTTTAGCAGCTTTAAATGAACAAAAAGAAAGGTCAAGGGCTGATGCAAAAAGAGAAACTGGTGATTGGAATGTAATAAAAGATAGTAATAAGGTAGAGTTTGTTGGTTATGATAAAAGCTGTGTTAAAGATTCTCAAATATTAAAATATAGGAAATTAATCGAAAAAGATAAACCTATATATCAAGTAGTATTATCCAAAACACCATTCTATGCTGAAGGGGGTGGACAAATAGGAGACCAAGGCTTTATAATTGTAGATGGGGAAAAAATAAAAGTATTAGATACCAAAAAAGAAAACAATCTTATCATTCACTATATTCAAAAGTTTCCAGATAATATGACTGGCACTGTTGAGGCAGTAATCGATGCTAAAAAAAGGTGTCTAACAGAAAATAATCACTCAGCTACCCATTTAATGCATGCTGCGCTCGGTCAAGTATTGGGTGCTCATGTCCAACAAAAAGGATCATTAGTAAAAGATGAATATTTAAGATTTGATTTTGCCCATTTTCAAAAAATGAGTGTTGAAGAGATAGCTCAAGTCGAAACTATTGTCAATCAAAAAATTAGAGAAAACATAGAATTAGGAGAAGAAAGAAGTATACCGATTCAAGATGCTAAAGACGCTGGAGCAACTATGCTCTTTGGTGAAAAATATGGAGATTTTGTAAGATTGATTACTTTCGATAAATCTTTTTCAAAAGAACTGTGTGGTGGATGTCATGTAGATAGAACGGGACAGATTGGCGTTTTTAAAATTATAAGTGAAGGTGGAATTTCTGCTGGAGTACGAAGAATAGAAGCTATCACTGCCGATAAAGCTGAAGCTCATATCAATAGTCAATTAGCAGAGTTGACAAAAATAAAGGAGCTTTTCAAAAATCCTAAAGACACCATTAAAAGTGTAGTAGATGTCCAAAATGAAAACAAAACACTCAAAAAAGAAATCGAAAAACTCATGGCAGCTCAAGCAAGAAATATGAAGTCTGATATTATAAATAGCGCGTTATCTATTAATAGTATAAACTTTGTTGCCAAACGTCTTGATGGAATAGACAATAAAACTGCCAAAACTTTAGCTTCAAATATTGCAACAGAAATGGGAAATGCAGTAGTATTATTTGGACTAGTAGATAATGATAAAGTACAATTGATGTTACTTATCTCTGAAAACATAACCAAAGAAAAAGATCTACATGCCGGTAATATAATAAGAGAAATAGCCAAAGAAATCAATGGTGGTGGTGGTGGACAACCGTTTTTTGCCACAGCTGGTGGTAAAAACCCCGATGGATTAGAAAATGCGTTTTCAAAAATGAAGGAAATCTTGGGATAACTACAGAATAATAAGTAGATTAATCAACCGTGAAAGAAGTTCTTTCACGGTTTTTTTTTATTTTTATTAAATAAGATTGTCATTTGGTGGATAGTTTTGTTTTGAAATTAAGATTACATTTGACTTTTATTAAAATACTAAATAAAAACATAGAAAATGGGCAATGGATATTATCAACCTGAAGACTTAAAAAAATTTCCGAATATTGTAGAGTTCCAAGAAAAAATGGGAGAAAAATTTTTTGATTGGTACGGAGAAGTTTTTGAAGAAGGCGCATTGACAAAAAGGGAAAAAAGTCTTATTGCCCTGGCTGTCGCTCATGCTATCAATTGTCCATATTGTATGGATGCATATACTAATGGTTGTCTATCCAATGGAGCTGACGAAGAACAAATGATGGAGGCGGTACATGTCGCAGCCGCTATAAAAGGAGGAGCAACACTAGCTAATAGTGTAATGATGATGAATCAAGTGAAGAAAAAACTAATGTAAGCCAATGGGTGTAAAACAAAAAGGTAAATCTCTAAAGAAGTCAAATAATGCGCTTACTGATAGTTTTGTACAGCTTAATGTATTAAATGGAAAAGACATAGTTGATTTTAAATTTGAGAAGTTTGAAAAAAAAATCGGTGGAGAAATTAGACCTACAAATATAGAGGTGTTTCAAATAAATATCGGAAAACTCTGTAATCAAACTTGCTCACATTGTCATGTCGATGCTGGTCCGGATAGAAAAGAAGAAAATATGGACAGGCAAACCCTTGAAACCTGTCTTAATATTATCAAAAAGTGTAAAATAAAAACAGTAGATATAACTGGTGGTGCTCCAGAAATGAATCCTCATTTTAAATGGTTTGTAGAATCTTGTACAGCGCTTGGAATAAATGTGATGAATAGGTGTAATCTCACCATTATTATGGCAAATAAAAAATATGCTTCTTTACCACAGTTTTTTGTTGATAATAATGTGCATTTGATTTCTTCCCTTCCCTATTTTTCAAAAATGAGAACCGACAATCAACGTGGTGATGGAGTATTTGAAGATAGTATAAAGGCACTAAAAATGCTAAACAATGTTGGTTATGGAATCGAAGGTACTGGGTTACAATTAGATTTAGTTTTTAATCCTTCTGGAGCATTTCTTCCAGGCGATCAAGCATCTTTACAAAAAGAATTTAAAATTCAATTAAAAAGAAGATTCGATATAGAATTTAATAATTTATTTGCTATCACCAATCTTCCAATAGCACGATTTTTGGACTATCTATTAGTATCAAATAATTATGAACAATATATGACTGCCCTTATTGATGCTTATAATCCGTCTACATTAGATGGGTTGATGTGCAAAAACACCCTGAGTATTTCCTGGGACGGGTATATTTATGATTGTGATTTTAACCAAATGTTAGACCTAAAGGTAAATTCTAAAGTACAACATATCAACAATTTTGATATTGATCAACTTATGAATCGTAAAGTAATTGTCAATCAACATTGCTATGGTTGTACCGCTGGTGCAGGTAGTAGTTGTGGTGGAGAAGTAGTGATGTAGTGGTGTAGTATCTTGCAGATGGCTGTTTGATATGGTTTTATTTTAAATATCTTTTTTTTAATAAATATATTGACTTTTTATTCTTTTTTCCGCTCGCCGCTCGGGCGTTGAAGAAGAGGTGTTTTGTATCTTGCAGATGACTGTTTGATGTGTATTTTATTCTAAACATCATTTTTTTATTAAATATATTGACTTTTTATTCTTTTTTCCGCTCGCCGCTCGGGCGTTCATTCTTTTTGTCTTGAAACAAAAAAACGAACCAATAAAAGTTCAAGGCTTGTATAATTTCTTAACGTATATTTTTAATCAAATTGAGAAACATATTGAAACTCGCATACAAGCTTTTTTATATTATCAGCTACTTCATTTCTCAAATAGACTTCTTCCCTCAATTACATTTTCGGTTTGCTCATACACCAATCTGTTTTTATCTCAATTTGATCAAAAATATACTAAAATTATAAATGCCGAGAAAAAGTGTAGTGATGTTTAATTTGATAGTGCAAAGTATATATAAGTCAACAC
>JAZGFO010000108.1:0-2984 GCA_036479655.1 Saprospiraceae bacterium | reverse complement strand
ATAAGAATAGAATAGAAGATATCAAAGACGTAATTGTCAAAAATCACTTGAATGTAATAATTGAAAATTACCAAGGAGATCATCGAATCAATAAGGCACAATTGAAATTTATTTTTGATAAATATGTTGATTAAAAAAGATATTCTAAGTAGATTTAATTTATAAACAATTGATGACTAACTGTTTTATGAAAATAAGGTAACTAACACATTATTAATATGTTATATGTAAAATATATATATTAGTAATTTTGTTGCTAAAAATTGTAAAGTACTTGACATTTTTCTTACGTTTGCTGCACAAGTATTTTCTAACTAATTTATTTTTATGCTTATTCTTGCTATATTTTCAATATTTTTTGGGATTGGTGCACTAGTTTCAATTGGAAACAAACTTTCTCGTTCTAAACGATAAAAGTTTATTCTTTCATCATAATTTATATTGAATAGGTCAAAGATTTGTTTAATGTGATAAGTTTATCATCAATGTACTTTAATAATTTATAACTATATTTAGGTTAAAATTTAATTGATGATAGTGAAGCACTATATTCTTTTCTTACTGATTTCTCTTTTTTGTAATATTTCAGTTAATTCATGTGACAGTGTCAGTAGTACATTAGATTCAGGGACAGGTTCATTGCGGACTATAATCAATTGTGTGTCAGATGGTGATACTGTAATTTTTGAGAATGAATTATTCGGGGATACAATATTTTTATTGTCACCAATTGATATCAATAAGAATATAGTAATTAGTAGTGGAAATAATGCTATAAATATTCAAGCTTTTGAAGAAGCTCCTGCTTTTATAATTGCAAATGGAGTAGAAGTTGTATTTATCGGATTCACGATTATTGGCAGCAAAGTATCTGACGGAAGTGCAATATTAAATAATGGAACTCTCCAGCTTAATAAAATCACAATAAATGATGCAGGGTATGGCGCTATAGATGCGGTGATTTATAATTCTAATACCGCCAACCTTACTATAAGAGATAGTTGTTGGGTTGAAAATGCTCCATTAAAAGGAATAATTTTTGAAACAAATTTTAACGAAAATGATGCTTATTGTGTAGCATATTTAGGCTTATGGAATGGTGGGTCTAATAATCCAACAGCTCCATTAGATGGATGGTCAGGAGTCTTTGCTACAGGGTCAAGTATGATAGAAATTAGAAATGGAGAAGGAGTGGATGGATCAAAAGCATTGAAACTTTCATGGGCTGATAATATAAGCCAACCTACTGTGAGTCTTGGCAAACACTTGACAAATGATGTATCCACTGGATTTGACGAGTTATACATTCGATATCATGTCAAATTGCCTAATAACTTTAAAGCAGGGAACGGTTCTTATATTCCATATTGGAAATGGGGTAGACTGTGGCAAAATACAACTATCGATACTTTTTCCAACGGATTAATTACTGGTAATTGGACTGAAAACAGAGTTGATTCTAAATACGTGGTATGGAATTTTGGGGGTAATCCACCATATACCGATGCTAATATCGTTTGGGGTGCTAATGAAGGTGTAAATCTGCACTTAGGCAGTGCTGGAGGAGAAAGAATAGGAACTGATTATTTTGTGTCTGGGTCAGTTCCAGAGACCAGTTTGGGATATTTTGAATCAATATGGGATATTAATACATCGGA
Source organism: Saprospiraceae bacterium (assembly GCA_036479655.1). GTDB lineage: Bacteria > Bacteroidota > Bacteroidia > Chitinophagales > Saprospiraceae > CAJXUU01. Next base: position 1,326 of record JAZGFO010000108.1, on the reverse strand, counting down.
TAGACCTGGAGAATTAGAAAACAATACCAATCAACAATGGCATACAATAGAATATCGTTTTAAATTGGCTTCTGCAATAGGTGCTGATGATGGTGTTTTTGAGATGTGGTGGGATGGTGTCCCTCAAGGTACCTATACAAGAATTGCTGGATTAGGTGGAGCGCCTACACCTATGGGTATTCCTACTGTTGTAGATGGGTCAGGATTTAATTTTTTAGTCTTTTTTGATAACTTGACAGGCTGGAATGGTGATTGGGCAAATTCTAATTTTGAAGGATATATATTAGTCAATGATGTTGTGGTAAGTACAATGAGAATTGGTCACAACTATATTGCTGGGAATAACTATTAATAGAAGCTGTGTTTTTACATGAAAATTATTTTCCTACATTTTATTTTGTATAATAAGTTATCGGTAAATTGGTGTTTTTTTACTTATTATTATAATTCTTCTTCTTTTCAATTATTAGCATTGCGCAAGTTACAACTGTAGAGTTTCATCTTAAGTCTGATAATGTCAATAGTTTTGTGGATTGTTACATAGTTATTGAAGAAGGTTAGACGACTATTCTTCCTCAGTGACTCCAATTTAATTCTAAATATTCTATTGTAATATCTACGGGTGCTATTATTGCCATTGATGCTACTTATAATCCAATAGAGGATAATCAAAACTATGTTGGTAATGGCCAAGATATTAATATGTTGCAGATTATACAATTGCTCCACCTAAACAGCTTAAAATGATTTTTATTCAATAGTTCCAATTTTAAGTCCAACAAGTTTATTTAATAAAAAAATCAACATACACTTTATTTTTATGGAATCTCTTTCATTTGGGTATATATTTCTGTAAAGAGTCATTAACCTTAAAAAATTTAGTCACATGAAAACTTATAAAGAAATATTATTATCATTTTCAATTTTTCTATTACCATTTATAATATATAGTCAAAATGTAGGTGATTTACCTTTTCATCAGTTTACTTAACAGTTAATTGTCCTCTTTTAACCATTCTTTGAATAGTCCATCTACTAACATCAAAAGTTGTGATACTTCAGATATGCGTATAAACTCTTTTTGTGATTTATTTTGACTTATGATATATTAAATAAAGAGATAATGGGCAACAAACAAGAGCAAGTATTTACTAACAAAGTCAATAAGAATAGGGTGTTAGTAAACAAAAGAAAGATAATTACTTCCCAATACAATATATTTTCAGTATGTGATTATCAGGCAGTTGCATAGTTTGGGCAACATATAGGCAACAAATATTTGATAATAAAGGAAATATCAGTGTTAATAAAAGAAGTTGCATCAAT
>JAZGFO010000107.1:0-25404 GCA_036479655.1 Saprospiraceae bacterium | reverse complement strand
ACCAGTGATTTTGAAGGATCATATTGTACAGATGCCATTGTTACAGTCGGTATTGACACTTATACATCAAGTAATCCTTCAGGAACAACAACCATTTCAAATTTTAATGGATGCGATAGTATAATTACAGTCGACTTAATCTTTCAAGATGTAGCTATCGGTAATTTTTCTGCGAATAAATGCAGTGGTGATTCTGTTTTTATTTATGATGCTTTTTATAACGAATCAGATATTATTGACGAATTATTAATCGACAATGGTAGTATTAATGGATGCGATAGTTTGATAATTATCGATGTAACCTTTGAGGATATAATGATGGGACTATTGACGACTTCCATTTGTTTAGGTGACACTATTTTTGTTGGTAACCTGCCATATACAGAACCTGTAACGGACGAAGAAATAATGCTCCTTTCTGCAGATGGGTGTGATAGTTTATTGATATTAAATATTACTGTAACAACGCCTACTACTAGTATTATTGACGAAAGCGTATGTGAAAACTATCAACTAATAGTTAATGGAACATTATACGATAAAGATAACCCTACAGGCTCCGAATTAATAGAAAACATAGAATCTGGTTGTGATAGTATTGTTGAAATAAACTTAGTATTTGATCAAATTGCAATTGACTCAGCTATTGTCTATAGCACTTGTGATGTCACCGATTTTATATTAGTTGGTGGATTTATTTTTAATATGGCGAATCCTAGTGGTATAATCACCTTATTTTCTGCAGATACTAATGCTTGTGATACGATAGTGAGTGTTGATATTACATTTGGTGTTCTTGATGTTGATTACAATCAAATACAACCGGGCTGTTCCGTTCCTGACTCTGGAAGTGTCATTATTAATGGCATTACAGGTATTGCACCATTTAATATTACATACGGAAGTAACAATGCTATAGCTTTTTCATTACCGGTACAAATAGACTTAGGGATAGGGAGTGGAAACCTTATTATCAGTGATGCTTCGGGCTGTGAAACGACTATCTCATATACTATTGTTCCGGGTGATGATCAAAATATTACGATAAATCAAAATGGAGAACAATTATTACTAAGTGGAGTGACAATAGATTCTATATTATGGTCACCAACAGACGGACTTTCCTGTAATGATTGTTTTAATCCAATAGCTACACCGACCAATACAACAACATATATTGCTACTGTATTCTATGAAGATGGATGTACTCTTATGGATACAATAAATGTGATTATTGAAGATAATATTCCAGATTACGTTGTTCCAAATATATTTAGCCCAAATAGTGACAGTAATAATGACAATTTCACACTGACCGTTACCGATGGTGCATTAGGCGTACCTTTACTCATGACAATCTATGATAGATGGGGAAATAAGCAATACACATCAAATATAGCATCAGACATAATAAATACAGGATGGGATGGAACTAATAACAATAAAAACGTAGAAGTTGGAGTCTATGTTTTCTACATATCCCTAGTAGAACCAGATGGTACAATTGTAAATCTATTTGGCGACTTAACTGTAATCCGATAACTAAGTTTTATTGGCATGAAAAACAAACATGGATTAAGTATTCTGTCATTTATTGTTATTCTATATATGTTGATGGCTTTGCTGTGGTGGGCAATATTATTACTGAGGCACAATCAAGAAATATTTAATCTTAAAATTGAATTGCTAAAAGAACAACAGCAAAACATCTTAGGTATAAGTGAGATTGACATTGTCGATTTAGAGCATTATCCGGCTTTAATGGATACTCTCAAAAGAGAAAAAAACATGATTGTCGGTGAAGGAGTCGTTTTTGGAATTACATTAATAATCGGAATATTCCTTATCTATAATGCATCAAAGCGTGTATTGTTGGCTTCAGAAAAACAGAAAAATTTTTTACTTTCTATCACACATGAATTAAAATCTCCTTTAGCTTCTATAATACTAATATTGAGTACTTTTGTTAAGCGAAAGCTACCATACGACACTATTAAAGAACTAAGTAATGATGGCCTTGGAGAAAGTATAAGGCTAGAAGAACTATTTAATAAGATCCTTACTGCAACCAGAATAGACAAAGCTTATGAATTTAATTTTGAACTAGTTGACTTTTCAAGTTTTCTCAATAACTTAGTTACATCTTTTCAAAAACTATATCCAGATGGAAAAATATCTCTCAATATAGAGCCAAACATTAATTTAAAAATTGATAAGGAAGGTATGGTTTCTGTGATTAAAAATTTGTTAGAAAACGCTTACAAATACAGCCCAAATAGTAAGGAAATAAATGTTTCCCTAAATTCAGAATCAGACAAGATAATTATGACTTTCTCCGATCATGGAATTGGAATTCCTAAAGAAGAACGCAAAAAAGTATTTGAACAGTTTTACAGAATTGGTAATGAAGATACTCGAGAATCTAAAGGAACTGGATTAGGATTGTACATCACCAAAAAAGTTATATTAGCTCATGGTGGCAAAATTGAAATAAAAGAATCAGATTCTGGAGGAACAAAAGTGGTCATTTCCTTGTAGTATAAAAGAAGACATTTAAACCATAAAAAAACATCACATAGTAAATGAGAATCCTACTTGTAGAAGACGAACAACAAATAAGAAAACTACTGAAAATGAATCTTGAAATGGAAGGATTTGAGGTAGTCGAAACTGATAATGGTAGAAAAGCACTTGAATTAATAGATGGTCAACATTTTGATCTATTGATATTAGATATTATGTTGCCAGAAGTTGATGGTTTTCAGGTATGCAAAAAAGTTAGATTAAATAATTCTAAAGTCGGTATTATCATCGTATCAGCAAAAGACACTAGTCAAGATAGAATAACTGGATTAAAATTAGGGGCAGATGATTACTTAACTAAACCATTTAATATTGTAGAATTATTATTGAGGGTTAATAATTTACTTAAAAGAAGTTCGGAAGAAGTATCTGCAAGCTTAGAAGAATACAAATTTGGTGATAACATCATTAATTTTGTTACATATGAAGCAAAAACATCAAATGGAAACTTTAGATTAACTCAAAAAGAAATGCTACTTTTAAAGATGCTTATCGAACATAAAAATGAGGTAGTATCACGTAAAGATATATTACAAAATGTGTGGAATTATGATGTATTCCCATCAACTAGAACGATAGACAATTTCATACTTAATTTTAGAAAACATTTTGAAGTTGACCCAAAAAACCCAAAGTTATTTCTATCCATAAGAGGTGTTGGGTATAAGTTTGTATATTGACAACTTGATATTGTACAGCTTATAATATAAGACTCACAAAACAATTTTTCTCGATGGAAACATACACAATAAGTAACGACAAATTACAATTATCTGTAAAAGAACAAGGTGCAGAAATTCATAGTTTTAAGTCTTTCAAAACTAATAGAGAATATATTTGGCAAGCAGATCCTGAAATATGGCCTTCTCATGCCCCAAATTTGTTTCCAATAATAGGATGTCTTAAAGATGATGCATTCATATATAAAGGAAAAGAATATAAGTGCCCAAAACACGGGCTCTTTAGGAATAATAAAAGTGTTAATCTTATTAACCAATCAAACAATAGTTTAACATTCGGATTACAGTATAATGAAGAAACATTAGCTATATATCCGTTTAAATTTGATTTTCAACTAAAATATATTTTAGAAAATAATAAATTAACAATCCAGCATGATGTTAATAATCTTGGTCTAAATACAATGTTTTTTTCATTAGGTGGTCATCCTGGATTTTCATGTCCATTAAATGAAGATGAAGTATATTCTGATTATTACTTAGAATTCAACTCCCCAGAAACAGCAGAGAGGTGGCATGTATTAAAAGACGGATTAATCGCAAAAAAAACAAGCCCAGTTTTTGATACACCAACAACAATTAAATTGCACAATCAATTGTTTGATAAAGATGCTTTAGTCTTTAAAGATCTTAATTCTACAATGATAAGTTTAAAAAGCAATAAATCTCACCAAGTATTATCTGTTGAGTTTGAAGGGTTTCCATATCTAGGAATCTGGGCAAAACCAAATGCACCATATGTATGTATAGAACCGTGGTTAGGCATTGCAGATAGTTACGATACGAATAGGGATTTAGAAAATAAAGAAGGAATACTAAGGTTAGAACCCCAAAAATCGTTTACTGCTTCCTATTATATAACTATTGAAGAATAATTACTAACACAAACTTCCAAACGAATATAAATAATAAAATAGACAGTATAAATGAAAGACAGCCGAACAACAGAATCCGAGTCCAAATATAATGACTTAGAAAAAAAAACTACATTAGAACTGTTGACAGACATTAACAATGAAGATAAAACAGTAGCATTTTCAATCGAAAAGAAATTGGCTCAAATAGAAAAATTAGCAGATGCTATATACACCAAAATGAAATCTGGTGGTCGATTGTTTTATATTGGTGCAGGGACAAGTGGTAGATTAGGCATAGTAGATGCAAGTGAATGTCCGCCTACATTCGGAGTGCCACATGATATGGTTATAGGCTTGATGGCTGGTGGTGATTCTGCAATGAGAAAAGCAGTAGAATTTGCGGAGGATGATATTAATTTGGCATGGAGAGACCTTTTAGAACATGCAATATCAGATGCCGATATCGTTGTAGGTATTGCTGCATCTGGTAGCACTCCTTATGTAGTCAATGGATTAAAAGAATGCACCAAAAACAATATATTGACAGGATGTATAACGTGTAATAACGAAAGCCCGTTAGCAAAAGCTGCAGACTTACCTGTAGTCGTGGTCGTAGGTCCTGAATATATAACAGGCTCAACTAGAATGAAATCGGGAACAGCTCAAAAATTGGTATTGAATATGCTAAGCACAACCGTAATGATAAAACTTGGACGTGTAAAAGGTAATCGTATGGTAGACATGCAACTCAGTAATAACAAACTTGTAGATAGAGGTATAAAAATGATAGTTTCTAAGGTCGATATTACTTACAATGAAGCAAAAGCACTGTTACTAAAACACGGAAGCGTAAGAGATGCATTGCAAAGTACTCAAAACTTAAAATACTGATAAGGTTAATAATATGATATTTGTCTTTCAGTTATAGATTGTGGGATATTATTTACAAATTCTATTTTGCATGTCCAATTATTGAATTTATCAAAAACATACTTAAAATTAGTTTTCTTGCTTTTGAATGACAATGTATTATGCCTTATTGCTATCAAATTACCACTATTGTCGTACTTATTTTTATAGGATTCATTTGATATTTTATCTCTGAAAATGACAGTATGTCCTTTATTATTTTGAGCAAATTTCTTCACACTATTTAATTTCTCATTGCTATTATATTTAGATTCTTTTAATAAAACTCCATTACTTTTATAGAGATACTCTTTTGAGCTTTTTACGAAATTATTTCTCGATAGTTTTTTTTCTTTCACTAATAAACCAACATTATTATACTCGTACTTGTATTTTAAAGTTTCTTTTTGTGTATTAATTGAATCCTTGCTATAGTATTTGTATTCTACCCTACTTTTATACCCATCCCTATTATACAATGTGATTTTATCGTAGATCACATCATCATTTATTGAATATGTTTCTTTTATTTCATTATCATTTTCATCTAATAACCATTGAATATGATAATTTTCGTATTCAATATTAGATTTTTGACGTTGACTTACTAAGTTATTTAGCGTATCGAAATCAAAAGTTATTTTTTTAACAATACTATCATCATTATTATAATAATTCTTCCTTATTCTATTTCCTTGCTTATCAAAAAACAACATCCAATTATTATTAGTAAGTTCATCACCAAATATAGTGCTCTTTTTAAACACCCCTGAGGCTATCATTTGGTATAAATCTTCTTTTGATCCTTCATTTTGCAGCAAAAAATCGTCATACTCATCGTGAGCAACCACAAGCGACTCTTGTTTATCATATACATCAATAGAAAAAGTAGTTTCTTTAATGGTTTTCACTTTACCATGCATTCTTAATACTGTAAGTGATGATTGTTCATATTGCCGTTTATCCAAGGGGCAATAATGTTTTTTTGGGTTGGCTCCAAGTACTACTAGACTGGTAGAATTAAAATTCCTATTACAGCTTAGAAATAATAAAACTGCAAAAAACAATAAAACCGAAATCTTATTTTCTGTAACCAATTTCTAATTATTTACTTCTAAATTTTTTTATAAACTCAACAGCTTTAGTTGGTAATATATCATTTGCAAGATTAACAAAAGTATTGTACCGCTTCATATCTCCACCATCGATTCCTTTACGTACAGCAAACGTTGTTGTAATTCTGTTTTTATCTTTATTAGGCACTTCATGATCTGGTCTACCATTCGTATAATAATATAACGCTAATGACTTTCTCGATCTATCTGGAGGACATGACAAAACATCAGGATGTCCATGCCAAGAATCCCCAGTTGTACTAAACATAGCCATTCGATTATAAATCGGTAATATCTTAGTTACACTTTTACTCATGTCTTTTTCCCATAATTCAAAATGTCCACCATACTCTTCTTTCCAATCCTTATTAAGATAAACCAACAAATTGAGTCTTCTATCTAATTTAGTCTTTTGATGTTTATGAAAATCAACATGGAGTTTTAAAAACCCACCTGGTTTTATCTGATGAAAACCTCCACCAACTAAATATGGATCAGGTAGTAGCGTTTCTTTTATTCCTGTAAGTCCTTGTAAAAATTCTAAAAAAGGCTGGGAATTTAAATAATGAACTAAGTCTATAGTCTTTGGCCCTAGAGAAGTCTCCCCATTAGCTGCAAATTTACCAGTTGCATTAGGATTATTATAAAATACATCACTAACTTTTTCTAAGTCAGGAAACTCTTCTAAAACCTCATCAAGCATGCTAACATTAAGAAAGTCATCAAGATAAATACTTGGAAAAGGTGCTGCATTTTGATAATCATTTTTGTATTGATCAAAAACAGCATTAAGATCCTTATACTTATTATTAAGAAATTTTGAAGACATTTTATAATGTTTTAGTTTATAGTACAAATATATACATATTTTTTTATTATGTATTATACATTTCCAATATGTAAAGCCTGTTATTGACTGCTTGCAAAATATGTAAGAAAAATAAAAATACTACCATCTATTAAAACATTTTTATAGCCAAGTTACATCCCATAATCATAAGGGCTAACATAATAAAAAGTGTCTTACCTATAATAACCGATTAGAAGGATAAAGAACAAATATTTTTATTGTATCTTCGCAATCAATTTTATAATAATGAGAAACATATAAAAATGGCAAGTGTAAAAACAATAAGTAAGCCAGTAAAAAAGCAGGCTAAATCAAAATATAGTAAAAAACAATATCTTGATTGGTTTACAATCATGTATAGGATTAGAAAATTTGAAGAGAGAACTCTCTATGCATATTCAAAGCAAAAAATAAGAGGATTTTGTCATGTTTACATTGGTCAAGAAGCCATAGCAGCAGGTTTAACTTCTGGAATTACTAAAGATGATAAATTAGTAACTGCATATAGGCAACATGGCATTGCATTATCAAGAGGATTAGACGCAAATTCATGTATGGCTGAACTTTATGGAAAATCGACAGGCTGTGTTAAAGGAAAAGGAGGAAGTATGCACTTTTTTAGTAAAGAACACAACTATTTTGGTGGCAATGGTATTGTAGGAGCACAGATTCCAATCGGTACAGGAATTGCATTTGCAGAACAATATAGAGGCACAAAAAATTTATGCGTCACTATGTTTGGTGATGGCGCAGCAAGACAAGGAGCACTGTATGAATCATTTAATATGGCAATGACTTGGAAAATTCCCGTTCTGTATATCGTTGAAAATAATAAATATGCAATGGGTACATCAGTAGAGCGTACCAGTAATGTCCATGAACTATACAAAATAGGTAGTGCATTTGACATGCCAAGTGAACCTGTAGATGGTATGGATCCAGAAGCAGTACACGAAGCGTTACTCAAAGCTGCTAAGCACATAAGATCTGGTAAAGGCCCTTACTTTTTGGAGATAAACACCTATAGATATAAAGGTCATTCAGTCTCAGATCCTGCTAAATACAGAACAAAAGAAGAACTCAATGAATATAAAGATAGAGATCCGATTTTGACAATTGTTAATAAAATCATAGACAATAAAATTGCCACTCAAAAAGAAATAGATGCTATAAAAAAATCTATAGATGCTGAAATTGAAGCTGCAATGATATTTGCTGAAGAATCTGATTACCCATTGGCATCCGAATTATATGATGATCAATACTCTCAAGAAGATTACCCATTTATAACAGATTAATTCTAAAAACGATTCATTGAGTACTAACGATTCAAAAATTAAAAGTAAACATTTACTGCGTGATATTTTCTTGATGCTATGTGTAGCAGGTATAGTGATTGTAATGTATCATATTATAAATGACGATCCAAAACCCTATATCAATTTGGATGAGGAGGGAATGATTCTTCACCCATCTACTACTAAAGAGTTTAAATATGGTTTTACTACTAATAACCATCATTTTGAATCTTCAACATTTCAGTATGGTCAATTCTTAGGAGACATTCTCAATAATAATGGTATTAGCTATACTGCCATTGCCGAAATGGAAACAAAAGCTAAAGAGGTATTTGATGTAAGAAATATAAGAGCTGGCAAAAGGTATAGCATTGTCAAAAAAGACAGCTGCGAAGATAATGCTTTGGCCTTTATTTATGAGCCAGATCCATTGACTTATATTGTCTATGATTTTAGAGATTCCGTAAGTATCAAAATAGTAGAACGAGATTATAAAGTTGTCACAGAAGTCGCTTCAGGTACTATTACTTCTTCGCTTTGGAAATCTATGATAGATCAAAATATAAATCCAGGAGTAATTGATTTGATGGAGGATGCTTTGGCATCTTCTGTATCATTTTATCATACCAAAGTTGGAGATGAATACAAAGTTATCTATCAAAGAAAATACATTGATGACGAACCTGTATCATTAGGAAAAATGCTCGGTGCTTATTATAAAAATACGTATGGTGAATACTATTCTATTTACTATGAAAATGATCTATATTCTGGTTTTTATGATGAAGAAGGAAGACCTAGTAAAAAAGCTTTTCTAAAATCTCCAATTAGAGGGAGTGCAAGAATATCCTCTAGGTTTAATAGAAGAAGATTACACCCCATTAAAAAAAGAAGAATCCCTCACTTGGGTACTGATTATGCTGCTCCATATGGTACACCTATAAGAGCTGTCGCAGATGGCGTGATTACCAAAGCTAGTTATGCTAGAAACAATGGTAAATATGTAAAAATGAGACATGATGGCACTTATGAAACCCAGTACTTACATATGCAACGTATTGCAAAAGGAATTCGTCCTGGTGTAAATGTAAGCCAAGGTACAACCATAGGATATGTAGGATCAACAGGATTGGCAACAGGACCACATGTATGTTTTCGATTTTGGAAAAACAAAAAACAAATAGATCATTTAAAAGAAAATTTTCCACCTGCAGAACCTATGCCCAAAGATGAATTGTCAGGATTTTATATAATTAGAGACAGTATTAAAACTCAATTAGACAATATTTTATTGAATTCTGATTCTGAAATCAATGTTGCTCCAAGTTCATAGTTTTAGAGTATCCAGAGTGATTTTTATTTTTTTATTTCTTGATATTATCTTTAAACAAGATTAATAAGTTAACATTTCAAAATCAGCTTTCACTTTTTCTTATCTTTTTTAATTGACCTCTTATCTCCTAATTTTAATTTATCAATAACATTAATACTATCAGTACCTGTCGTTAATGAGTCTCTTACTATTTGCTGTACGTTGACTTTTTTAGTTTCATCCCAATAAATAGTAGTTTCTAAATCCCAACTTTCTCTTAATTTATCCAGTTTTATTAGTTTCCTTTGCTCTGGTTGACGTTTGTCCCAATAATTTCCTGTCGTCCAGTCTCTGTCTTTATTCCTATCTTCAACAATTTCAACATCATAGGTAAGTGCTCTTAATCTGTCGTATCTAATAGTTGTATTGCTTTGATTTTTTATCAATTCTTCTCTTATCAATTCTTTTTTATCCAATAACCTAACTAAGTAGTGCATCGATGTATCTAATGCTTGTATATCTAAAATCACATTTCCATAATCAGTCAGATTCCCTACTGTAAAATCATGTATTAAAGTATCATTCGCACGACCATATATATCAATTACACTGCCTGGCAAAAAAGTAATTCTATATTGATTTCCTTCTACCCAATTAGAATTTATCAATAACTGATGTGCACTTCTCTCTGTCTCAAAATCGTAGATACTCACATTCTCTGTTATAGCACTATTGACGTCTATGTCTGCGCTATCGATATTAACTATAATATTATTAACCGAATCAATAACCATTGAATCTTTCTTTGTTGACAAAATATCATTAATAGCTTTAAGCTTTGGAACATCAGATAGTATTATTAATTTTTTATCAAATCCATCCAAAATATCACTAAATGATATAAATAGACTGTCAAATGGTGCTAATGTATTCTGGTCCGTCAATTGGCTATTTAGAGTGATTTTTCTATTCTGAAAAATAGAATCAAAAGGCGACAAATAAAAATCAAAAGTATCTACTCCAACTATTATCGATGTGGAATCTATTATATCAGCATAGTATAAAAATAACGTATCTTGAATTGGTATTGCGAGAGGAGCAAAACTTTTAGGATAAAGAACAGAATACGCTACCCCATTCGCCGACTTATTAAATACAAGTTTTATTCTTCCTGCTTTTTTACTATCAGAATTTAACACTCGAACGTCTTGATATGGATCAAAAATTGTAAGTGTTAAATTTTGTGTGCTGCTATCATTCAATAATATTAATGAGTCCCAAAAAGCTACTTTTTCAGCACTTTGATCAAATTGAAAATTGAAATTAATATCATCAAGTGCAATAATTTTAAAAGAATCATTCTTTAAATTTTCAAACTGAAAACTACCCGTATCAGAGGTTCTTGCATAATAGAATGGTCTATCATTTACAACAACGGAGTCCGACAAAACGTCATATAACAACACTAACATATCTTTGGCTGCCGTACCATCATCAGCATTAATTACTTTTCCTGACAATGTAAGACTGTCTATCTTATCACCTGTCGAAAATATATATTTGAATCCCTCATTTGAATTACCTTCAGTAAAATCAACAATGCTCTTTCCAAAATTTATTGTGTAGGTAGCATTTTCCCTCAGTGGTTCTTCTTTCGGAAATTTGACAGTTATTTTTTTACCTCTTAGCGTGATCTTTGGCTTAATAAAAAATGGTGGTGATATTAAAATTTCTTTTTGCTGGTTTTTTAATTCTATCCATTCATCAAATTCCAATTCAATTATTTCAGGATGATAATTAGTACTATAATTAGGTGATGATTTTTCAGGCACCAAGTCAGGTGCATCCGTATCTTTTGGCCCTCCATTTGGACTACCTGTACTCGCACACCCTACAATATAAATAAGCAGAAATATCGCACCCAATAAATGTATTATTCGAATCATTGTCACAAAAGTAGTCAGATAAATATCATTAAAGAAATATAACGAAAATCATTATTTGAAACCTTTTGGTAGCTTAACAATTAACATACAATTAATTTTATAAATATCAAAGATCACTACTACCCAATAAACACAAAAGATTGTTTGCAAAACCATAAACCTCACTACCTCAAACAACATCAAATATCATTTTTAAGCAGCTTACATATCTTTTATTCTTATTGTTTTAATTTTACCATTATACTATGTTGAACATCGTAAATTAAGTAACTTTACATCAAACAACATCTAACATTTACTTACTTACTTAAAATAGGCAACCTTATGGCCATTTTACCAAAATCATCATCTATGAAAAAATTATTTACACTTTTCTTTGCTTCGTTTATGTTCTTTAACATAAATGCACAATTAGATCCTGGCACTACGGCTCCAGAATGGACAGCTGTTGATCTTAATGGTGTCTCGCATGACCTCTACTCCATTCTCAACTCAGGAAAACATGTTGTAATGGATTTTTCTGCAATTTGGTGTGGTCCCTGTTGGAATTTTCACAATACAGGAACTTTAGAAACACTTAATCAAACATATGGACCAAATGGTACAGATGAAATTAGAGTGTTTTATATCGAAGCTGATCTCAATACAAACGTAAGCTGTATGTATGGCCAGTCTGGATGTAACTCTAGTACTTATGGTGACTGGGTAACTGGACATACCTTTAACTTTATAAATCTAACTTCGTCTAATGCTCCATCAATGGGTGGAGACTATGATGTAGGATACTTCCCTACAATCTATGCTGTCTCTGCAAATGGTCAAAACGGAGTCTATGAAGTTGGTCAGCAATCCAATATCAATGTGTGGGACAATTGGTTTTCACAGTCATTTGAATTAGCAGTATCTCCTGTGGTTAATGATGCACTCTGTCCAGGAGAAGGATCAATTAGCTTAAATGCAACCTATGGATATGGCAGTTTAGACTATGCATGGAGTAATGGTGAGGCGACCAGTGATATAGATGGATTAGATGCTGGATCTTATACTGTTGTTATAACTGATCAATATGGATATGAACTAATTGAAACAATAAATATAGCTGGCCCATCATCTCCATTAGAGGTGATTTTATTAGCAAGTGATGATATAGAATGTAATGGTGCTGCTAATGGGTCTATTGCAATACAAGGAAATGGTGGCAATGGTGGTTTTACCTACTTTTGGGACAATGGAATGTCTGGTGACTATATTGACGGCTTAGATGTCGGCAACTATACTGTTGAAGTTACTGATGCAGCAGGTTGTACAACAGAAGAAACATATACAATATACCAACCAGATTTATTAACACTTACTGCACTACCTGAAAACGCACTTTGTGGCTTAGAAACAGGATCAGTAAGTGGTGTCTCTTTTGGTGGTACATCTCCATTTTTGTTTGATATTGGTGACGGATCTAATTATTCAGGAATATTTAGTGATTTGGCTCCTGGTTTTTACACAATGTCTGTTACTGACTATTTTGGATGTGTTGATGTTGTAAATTTTGATATTGAGGCCACTCCATTACCTATAGCTGTGGCTCAAGCATCAGACGATCTAAATTGTATCACTACTTCTATCATCATCACTGGAGAAGGATCAACAGATGGAAACAGTATTATTTATCAATGGGCAACCACTGACGGTACAATTACTGATGGAGCAGATGAAATTGATGTCACTGTCAATTCTGCAGGAACCTATACAATCACAGTTTTAGATACTAATACAGGATGTGAAAGTAGTTATGACATAACAATAGATGCAGCATTAGATATGCCCAATGCTACAATTGCATCTCCTGAAGAAATCAATTGTGATGCCAGTGCAATATCATTAGATGCTACTGGATCATCTACAGGTGATCAATATAGTTACACTTGGTTATCTGCTGATGGCAACATTGTTTCAGGTAACAATACGCTTACACCAGTAATAAATGCCGCAGGAACTTACACACTAACTATATCAAATACAGAATCTGGTTGTGAATCTACTATTAGTACAACAGTAGAGGCTACAACTGATATACCAACTATTACTATCGAGAATCCTGAATCTCTAACTTGCGCTACCAATAGCATAGTCCTTGACGGTACCCAATCTTCAAACGGTACTCAATATATATATATGTGGACTACTACAAATGGTAGTATTATATCAGGTGCTAACTCACTATCGCCATCTGTTGACGCAGAAGGTGATTATCTATTGCTAATTACAAACACAGAGACTGGATGTACCAATGAAAGTATGATATCAGTTGCATCTGACACTACTATTCCTACAATTTCTGCTGAAAACGGGTATTTAGATTGTAATACTTCTGAGGTGCAATTATGTGCTAGTGTTGATAATTCTACTATTGTTACTTGGACAACTCCTAATGGAGAAATAGAAGGCACTTGTATTACAGTAACAGCAGCAGGCACATACACAGCTAATGCTTTGGCAAGCAATGGATGTGAAAATGCTGCAGAATCTATTGTTACGACATCAAGTGATCTACCACAAGTATCGTTTGACACTCCATCTGTTCTTACTTGTACTGTAACAAGTGTAAGTATCGATGCAGCAGTAGTTGGAGACATTTCTGATTTTGGTATAGAATGGATAGATCCAATGGGTAATGTGTTGAGTGATACTGATCTTAGCATAGACGCCACTAACGTTGGGGACTATACACTAAATGTAGAAAACATCAATACTGGCTGTTTGACTACTACCTACATATCAATAGAAGAAGACATTAACAATCCTGAAGCTGGATTTACTACAGAATTAGTAAATGGCGTGCTATTCCTAAATAATAATTCTGCTGGTGATCCTTCAGTATTCAATTGGAATAATGGCTCTACATCGGAGGATACAGAAATCACTTATACTGAAAATGGAACCTATGAAATATGTCTTACAGTAACTAATGATTGTGGTGACCATACTTATTGTGAAGATGTACAGTATGTTGTAGCTCTACAATTCATTACTTCAGGTCATGACATTGTTTGTTATGGAGAGCAATCAGGTAGCTTGGAAATATCACCATATGGTGGATTGCCAGTGTATGATATAACCTGGACAGGACCAAATGGGTTTAGCTCTAGTGAACTTACAATTAATAATCTTGCTGCAGGAACTTATTCGATGGTGCTTACCGATGCACATGGATATGAAGTTTCTGGTGATTTTGAAATAGTAGAGCCTATAGAAATGGTGCAAACAACTATCGAAATAAATGATGAGTTTAATGGAGAAACTAATGGTAGTATTGTTTTAGAAATTGAAGGAGGAGTTGGTGAATATACATATGTATGGAGCAATGAAGCAACAACAAAAGATATTTCAGGATTAAAAGGTGGAGAATATTCGGTAGTTGTTACTGATGAAAATGGTTGTATCAAAGAATTTGGTCCATTTGTAGTTAATAGTATAATTGCAAATGTATCTGATTTGGATATTGTATCGAATATAGAGATGTATCCAAACCCTGCAACTGATTATTTGACA
This sequence comes from Saprospiraceae bacterium, assembly GCA_036479655.1. Taxonomy (GTDB): domain Bacteria; phylum Bacteroidota; class Bacteroidia; order Chitinophagales; family Saprospiraceae; genus CAJXUU01. The sequence goes on along the minus strand of JAZGFO010000107.1, from coordinate 10,245 downwards.
GTAAACATCAAATTAAATAGTGCACAATATACTAATATGCGTCTTTTAGATAGTTATGGAAGAGTAATCTTAACTAACAACTACAGTACAAAAGAAATATCTACAAAAATTGATGTATCAAAGCTACCTACAGGTATTTACTACTTAGAATTTGGTAATAATGATGGTCGATCATTAGAAAAATTTGTTGTAATTCAATAATAGAATAATAAAGTTAAATATCAATTATAAATTAAATAGGAAGTCAAAAATTTGGCTTCCTATTTTTTATTAAATCAATTTGTAACTTGCATATAATTAAATAATAATAATGAATCGACGATCGTTTGTAATCAACTCAATATTGACCACAGGAGGAATAAAAATGCTCAAAACAAAAGCAAACAATTCCAATAATACAATTGCTTGCAAAAAAAAGAAACCAAAACAATTACTTAAAGGAGACACGATTGCTATAATCTCACCGGGGAGTCACGTAAATCAAGAAAAATTAGATAAAGCAATTACTAATATTCAATCGCTGGGTTTTAAAACAATTCTTGGAAAAAGTATAAATAAAAAATATTGATATTTAGCAGGTACAGACCAAGAACGAATTGATGACATCCATTGGGCATTTAATTCCAAGTCAATTGATGGTATATGGTGTGCTCGTGGCGGTTATGGTTGTACACGCCTTCTACCCTATCTTGATTATAAAATGATCTCAAAAAACCCAAAATTCCTAATTGGTTATAGTGACATTACAGCACTACATATGGCGCTGTATCAAAAAATTGGGCTTACAAGTTATCATGGTGTAGTGGGATCATCTACATTTTCCGATTTTGTATTAGCAGATCTGGATTTTATATTCAACAATAAAACAAAGCATACTTACCCTACCAACAACACACCAATAATATCATTATCAAAAGGAAAAGCTAAAGGAAAACTTATAGGTGGCAACTTGAGCTTACTTGCTGCAATGTGTGGCACAAAATATCTACCAAATGCTAAAGAGAAATTGGTATATATTGAAGATATAGAAGAAAAACCATATAGAATAGATCGAATGTTGACCCAATTAGAACAAGCAATGGATTTAAAAAAAGCGAAAGGTATAATTCTTGGACAATTTGATGGTTGTGATTCTGATAGTGACAATTCATTATCACTCAGAGAGACGTTAGATAATCATTTCAAAGATATTGGGATTCCTGTAATATACCAATTTCCTATTGGGCACATTCAAGATCAAGTAATGCTCCCCATAGGGATAGAAGCAGAATTGGATGGTGATAAGAAAACACTTACTTTATTGGAAAGCATCTATCAATAATTATATTATTAACCACTATTCGATAAAAAACGAGGTAATATCAATTTCTATTTTTGAAATTTTTTATTCCTATACAAATCAATTCATAAAAACAATTTCAAAGTAAAATTGTTCTTTTATATAAATCTACTAATCAAAAAATAACAATCTAATATGATAGCAATAGTATCAGGTACAAATAGACCAAATAGTAAAACAGAGTTTATTTCACAGTATTTATTTGATCTCATAGGCAAATATACGGACGAAGAAGTAAACCTTATTAAACTAACAGAAATACCACCGGATCTTATAAGTCCGGGCATGTATGCAACTGATGGGCAATCAGAAGCTTTAGCAAAATTACAAGACGAGGTATTAATACCATCAGATAAGTGGATACTTATATCTCCAGAATACAACGGATCATATAGTGGTATTGTAAAAGTATTTTTAGACGCGCTTTCTGTACGTAACTATGCTCAGACATTTAATAGCAAAAAAACTGGTTTGGTAGGTGTTGCATCAGGGCGTGCAGGTAACCTTAGAGGTCTTGACCATCTGACTACTTCTCTCAATTACTTAGGTATGAATATTTTTCCTAATAGACTTCCTATAGCACAGATAGACAGTAAAATAACAGACGACAAACTAAATGATGAAACTATCGATGTATTGAATAAATTTTTAGAAAACTTTGTAAAGTTTTAAATCTATGAAATTAACTTTTGCCTTTTCTCCTTGTCCAAATGATACATTTATGTTTGAGCCTATAGTCAATAACAGAATTGACACAGAAGGCTTAGAATTTGAGATCGTTTTACAAGATGTAGAGACGCTCAACAAAGCTGCATTTGACCATAAACATGATATTACAAAACTTAGTTTTAATGCATTCACCCAAATGACCAATTGGTATCAATTGTTAAATTCAGGGAGTGCACTAGGTAGCAATTGTGGTCCTTTATTAGTAGCGACTAAGCCATTAACAAAACAAGAAATTGAAAAAGCTATTATAGGTATTCCGGGCAAAAACACTACTGCTAATTTCTTATTATCGTTCGCTTATCCATCTGTTAAAAACAAAAAAGAACTTGTATTTTCAGAGATTGAAGCACAAATTCTAAATGGGGAAATTGATGCTGGTGTGATTATACACGAAAATAGATTTACCTATCAAGATAAAGGGCTAATCAAAATTAAAGACCTTGGAGAATATTGGGAAAACAAGACTAAAACCCCAATACCATTGGGTGGAATAGTTGTAAGTAGAGCATTTAACGAAGGCTTGAAGTCAAAAATAGACCGGGTTGTTCAACGCAGTGTAGCATATGCAATAGCGCATCCAGAATCTGGTTGGGACTATATTACTTGTAATGCTCAAGAAATGGACAAAAATGTCATGAAATCTCATATCAATCTTTATGTCAACCAATACTCAGCTAACATAGGTAATGAAGGTAGAGCAAGCATAGACTATTTGTTTGAGCACCATCCAAATGTCAACAATTCAAATATTACAAAACCATTGTTTGTCCCAAAGGAGAATAAGCGTCTTACTCCTGAATATTGGTCCTCACGATATAAAGAAGAACAAACTGGATGGGACGTTGGTACAATCACTACCCCACTTAAGGCTTATGTCGATCAATTGAAAGATAAGTCTATAAAAATACTTATTCCTGGAGCTGGAAATAGTCATGAAGCAGAATATCTACATGGTAAAGGATTTACTAATGTATATGTTTGTGATATTTCGCAAGAACCATTGGTCAATCTAAAAAACCGCTGTCCTTCTTTTCCTTCTGAGCATTTGATAAAGGGAGATTTCTTTGAGTTGGAAGGTCAGTTTGATTTGATATTGGAACAGACTTTTTTCTGTGCATTAAATCCAAATCTAAGAAAAAAGTATGCAGACAAAATGTATAGAATTTTAAACGCTAATGGTAAACTTGCTGGATTACTTTTTGATTTTCAATTTGATAAGCAAGGACCTCCATTTGGTGGATGTCAAGAAGATTATGAAAAATTATTCACAAATAAGAATTTTGTAATTCAACTTATGGAACCAAGCTATAATTCTATACAACCGAGAGCCGGAATGGAAATATTTTTCATTCTTAAAAAAGGAAAATAATAAGTGATGACCGATTACAATAAAAACTGGAGTTTCTAACTTGTTGGGACTTAGTCAGTGTGTACATCAGAAAAAAAACTTGTCGTCTTAGGTTACATGCGCTACATACCCAAGTCTCCGAGGCGATTCCTTCTTAATGGGGTTTCTAAAAAAAAACAATAAGGAGTAAATTCGATAATATTTCAGAAGTAAAGTTTTGTCTATAAACAAGCAAAAAAAAGGTAAGTTATGTGTTTTCATAACTTACCTTTCTATTCATATTAGAATATATATTATTTTAGCTTAACAAATTTTGTTGTGTAATATTCGCTATCACTAGCAACCTTAATATAATACACCCCATTTGAAATATCATTAGTATTCAACAAATATTCTCCAGACTCATCTGATGATACCACTAGCTGTGTACTATAACCTACAGAATTAATTACCGTAATATTATATGATCTGTTAGGATTAAGTCCTGATAATGTCAACTTATTACTCGCCGATGGATTTGGATATATTGTAAAAGGAGATACTGCAACAGTAATATCTGCATTGGCATATCCTACTATTTTAGATGTACCATCAAGGTCAGTTTGAGATAATCTATAATAATTCATCCCAGTAAATGCTCTACTATCAACAAATTCATATTTATCACCTTCGATTTCGTCGCCTGATCCAGGTATTTCTGCATATTCAGTATAATTTACGCCGTCATTTGATTTTGCTATTGTGTAATAGTCATTATTGATCTCTACTGATGACAACCATAACAAAACCACATTTTTTCCTTTTGCTTTAGCTGAAAAGTATTCTAACTCAATTGGCAAAACCTGACCTAATGCTGAACCAGTACCTACTACATCAATCGCTCCTTTGTTTTCGGTAGCTACTACGACTAAGTACACATCATCAGCATTGGCCATTACAGAAATTGGAGCTGGATCCATACCAGAATCACATGCTACTTGATTTACACCGGTATAATTAGGACAAGCACCTGATACTGGACCATATAATGCAGCATCAACTATTCCGCCCATTGAGTTTGATCCAACATCAACAGTTAACAATCCTCCATCGCTATCACAAGTAACTTCATAGAATGTCTGATTATTTGCCAAAGTATTACAATCTCTACTGTTGGAGTCAAAACCACCTTTTAGAGCACTGCCTATATCTGTTATCGTATTGGTATTACAGTAATTATCAACCGTCTCATCAAAAGTTTCACCAGCTGTATTTGCATAAGGGCAATTATCAGTATTACAACAACTGACAAGTGTTTCAAAACCAGCATTGATAGTAGCTGTAGGTGGCACACTATAATAAAACGTAAAACATTGACCTGCAGAAGGCAGTGGATTTGATGTAGAATAACCTGCCCCTGCTGTAAAGTAACCTCCTTGTTGTACATTATACATCCAAGTACCAATATTACTATTATCAAGAACAATATCACCATCAAAAATTAAAAGTGCTGCACCTCCAGATTGGAAAAGACTAAAATCTAAGTTTAATATTTGATCCGCTTCATCAGCACACAAAAGCCATTGTGTTCCATTCTCTGTCAAGCTAAAATCTCCATCCACACCACCTTTATCTGTAAATGTAAATCCACATGCAGAGGGACATTCTGGACAATTAGTACCACCACAATCTACAAATTCTTCGTCTTGATTTTGCATTCCGTCTGTGCAACTCTCAGGAGATTTACACTCAATTGGCACATTCCAACCACTACTTGTAGCAGAACCAGTCGACACAAACAAGAAAGATACACACTCACCTGGTGATACAACTAATGATGAAGCACCTGACAAATCAGAATTTAAAATTGATCCCCCAGCTCCTATCAAATCAGAATCAGCAATCAACTCAAAATATCCATCTCCCATAGGTGGGTTAGGTCCATACTTAATATATAGTAAATCATTTTCATTAATAAATGGAGCAGAATTATCTAAATCCAAAGAACTAAAGTCAAAATTCAAAACCATACCTGCATCAGCACAATAAGTCCAAGTATTTTCTTCATTATCAGAATAATCACTATTTGGTCCACCGGAATCAGTAAAAGTAGGCCCACAATCGGGGCAAGAACCAGCAGGTGCTATTGACACCGTTACTGTTTTTGTTACTTGTGTTGATGATCCAACTGCATTTGTAGATATTAATGTAACAGTTAATTCTCCAGCAGCAGTGACTGTTACAGTCGGATTTTCCATAGTTGAACTTGTTGGAGATACTCCAGTACCACTAAAACTCCATACCCAAGAATTCGGGCATCTTGTAGAATTATCTTCAAAATCTATAGTATAAGGTGCATTGTCATATGTACAGAATACGGGCAAATCACCTAACACATTTAAATCTGCTGTAGGTTCTTCTGCTATACTATTACATTTTATTGCAGAATCAGCAATAGGAGCAGTCATAGCATTGGCGTACATTGCAGTACTTTGGTCCGTTGTAAACATAAACAAGTGCGTATCATCACTATAATCCATAAAACTACACCACATATCTAAGGTTCCACAAGTATTATTAGCAGTATTTCCAACATTATTTGGATCGCAATTTATTACTACAGGTTTTCCTCCATTTTCCACAGATTGAGCTGGCGTATCCCCAATATTATCTTGTGACCATGCACAAATACCAATTCCAGTCGTATCAATTGAATTGTCTTCCTCAATATTAAATACATGATCTAATCCAAAATAATGTCCCATTTCATGTGTTAGTGTTCTACCAAGATTGTATTGAGTCAAGGCATTAAAAGCAACACCTGCACCTGAAGCAGTACAAGTGACACCAGATCCTCCCCATGTATTAACAGCAACAAAAGGTCCATTGCCTCCTAAAGTATTCACTCCATTGAGTGGAGCAACACCTAAATTTCCAGATTCCCCAAACCCCACAAAAATATTGATCATATCACTATAGCAGCCTCCCGTTGAAGGGTAAGAAAACAAACCTGAAGTAATGGCTTTTTCTCCATCGCATAAACCTGAACAATTAGGGTGATCATATTCTGCTATACAAAATTGAATACAAGAATTGTCTGATTTAGCTGATGCAGGATAATAAGTAGAGCATGTAGCTGTCAAATCATCATAGTTATCTACATCAGTATTACCTGCGCTATAATCCAAATTCATTGCTGCTATCGAATTCATTGCTGCATCTATCATACACTGATCAGGTACAGCTGGTGCTCCCGGCCAATCATAATGAATAGCAACAGGGAAAGTAATCACACCATTAGAGCAAGGAATTCTTGAATCATCGGCAAGAGCTTTTGCTACTTCAGATCTCATTTGCTTAATAAAAGCTTGATAAACTGGATCTTTTAATTTTTCGTGGTGTTCTGCATCAAAGCCACAAGATCGTTGGGCAGTTATCGAAACAGAAAATAAAGAACTAAATAAAAGTAGAAATAAAAACTTATGTAAATTAGGCATTATAATAAACTATTTATGTTAATAAAAGTGCACAATTACAATGACTGTAAATATGCTATACTTTGGAAGTGTAAACTTATTCATTTTTTTACTTATATACAAAGAACTATTTCATAATTAATTAATGAATTTACCAAAAAGTAAAATACTTAACAAATAATTAAAAAAAAAAACAAAATATTACCAATTTTAATATTTTATAAATGCTATCTTGATTTTTATTTACGTGATTCTAATTCGAATACTATGCCATCTAAAAAAGTAGAATTTATTAATATTAATGGATACAAATTGTCCGCAAGATTAGAGATGCCTTTGACAAAAAAACCAAGTGCATATGCTGTTTTTGCGCATGTATTTACAGGCAGTAAAAATTTATCTGCCTCTCGCCATATTAGTAGAGCTTTGACTTTAAATGGCTTTGCTGTATTGAGATTTGACTTTACTGGATTAGGGCAAAGTGAAGGAGAGTTTAGTGATACAAATTTTTCAAGTAATGTCGAAGATCTTATTGCTGCTTGTCAATTTTTGACTGATCATTATGAAGCCCCAAAAATCATAATTGGACATAGCCTTGGTGGCGCTGCCTCAATTTTTGCTGCTTCTCAAGTAGAAAGCATAGTAGCTGTAGCAACAGTAGGCACACCCTCTGAACCAGAACATGTTACACATCTTTTGGAGTCAAGTATTGAAGATATCGAATCTACTGGCATGGCAAAAGTCAATATTGGTGGGAAAGTTTTTACGATTAAAAAGCAATTTCTTGATGATCTAAAAAGTAAGAACATGTACAAGATTGTTAAAAACTTAGATAAAGCAATTCTTGTTTTGCATTCTCCACAAGATAAAATAGTCGAAATTGAAAATGCGGCAAAAATATACCATGCAGCAAAGCATCCCAAAAGCTTCGTAAGTCTCAATAATGTAGATCATATGCTCACTAGAAAAAACGATGCATTCTATGTAGGAAATGTTATAGCTACTTGGGCAAAAAGATACCTTGACATATCTCAAAAACCTAAATTATCAACACACAAGCAAGTAGTAGCGAGATTAGGAAGTACTGGATATACTACTGACATCATGGCTGGCAGACATGGATTCTTGGCAGATGAGTCAGAAGATGTTGGAGGGAATGACTTTGGACCTTCACCATACGAAATGATCAATGCTGCACTTGCTGCATGTACTAGTATGAGCTTACAAATGTATGCTAGACGTAACAAATGGGATCTAAAGGAAGTGAAAGTTCATTTGTCGTTTGATAGAAATTATAGAGAGGATTGTGATCATTGTGACAAGTCTGTACGTAGATTAGAATCTTTTGATAGAGAAATAGAAGTAAGAGGCAATCTCTCAGAAGAACAAATCGATCGACTTTTGGAAATCGCCGAAAAATGTCCTGTCAATCAGACATTATTAGGTACAATTAAAGTTAATTCTTCAATTAAAAAGATTCAATAATAGTTGTATTCCTTTTTTTATATCATGAAGATATCTTCTAATCTTTTTAAAATCAGTTGTAGATGCTAAAAAAGTTCTATATATATTAAAAGCTAAACTTAATAAAACAATACTTTTTTTGTATTTAAATTCTACAATCAAATAGTATTAATACTAAGTAAATTAATTTTAATAAATCTCAAAACTTTCCATTCCTTACCTCCTTTTAATTTTCAATGATGTATCTTTGCATTCTTATTACTGAAAAAGTAAAACAACCAAAATGAATTATCACAATAATGTATTAGAAACAATAGGCAACACGCCACTTATCAAGTTAAGTAAAGTAGCTGAAGGAATCCCTGGTTTAATCCTTGCTAAAGTCGAAACATACAATCCTGGCCATTCGATAAAAGATAGAATGGCATTGAAAATGGTGGAGGATGCAGAAAAAGCTGGAAAAATTAAGCCTGGCGGAACATTTATAGAATGTACGTCTGGAAATACTGGTATGGGGATAGCTCTTGCTGCTTGCGTCAAAGGTTACAAATGTATATTTACAACAAGTGATAAACAGTCAAAAGAAAAAATTGACATTCTTAAAGCAGTTGGTTCTGAAGTTATTGTATGTCCGACTAACGTAGAACCAACTGATCCAAGATCTTACTATAGTGTAGCAGAAAAACTAAGTAAAGAAATACCAAATTCTGTATGGTTAAATCAATATGACAATCCATCTAATGCTATTGCTCATTATGAATCAACTGGTCCAGAAATCTGGAAGCAAACAGAAGGAAAAATCACACATTTAGTAGTTGGTGTAGGTACAGGAGGGACAATATCTGGAACTGCCAAATATCTAAAGGAACAAAATCCAGATATTCAAGTTTGGGGTATTGATACTTTTGGTTCTGTATTTAAAAAATACCATGAAACAGGAGAATTTGATGAAAAAGAAATTTATCCATACATTACTGAAGGTATTGGAGAAGATATTCTACCTAAGAATGTTGACTTTTCGAAAATTGATTATTTTGAAAAAGTAAGTGACAAAGATGGTGCCGTATGGGCAAGAAGATTAGCGAGAGAAGAAGGATTACTATTAGGTTATAGCGCAGGATCTGCAATGGGAGGATTGCATCAATTAAAAGACAAACTCAATGAAAATGATGTAGTGGTTATCATATTTCATGATCATGGCACCCGATATATAGGGAAGATCTACAATGATGATTGGATGCGAGAACGGGGATTCTTAGATGCTGAATTGAAAGTAAAAGACATTGTAGCAACAAAATCAGATCAAACATTTGTGTCTGTAGATCCTAATCAAGCAGCAAAAGAAGTACTCAACTTAATGAAGAACAATGACATATCACAGCTACCTGTAATGAAAGGTAATGAAATGATAGGTTCTGTAACTGAAAGTAGTTTGCTTGAGTTTATACTTGCCAATCCAATGCAAAATACTGAAAAGCAAATTTCTGAAATAATGGGAGATAGTTTTCCAATTGTAGATATGGAAATGGATGCAAAAGAAATAAACCGATATATGAATAAAAAAACACCCGCAGTTATTGCTAAAGACCAGACTGGAACTATGCATATATTAACACAATATGATATAATCCAAGCATTATAAAAATGGTTAATTTTTCACTAAAAAAAATAATTTTGAAAAGATATATACCATCAATTTTTACATCAGTAAATTTAATATGCGGGTTTTTAGCAATATTATTAGGAGATTTCTTTGTTAGCAGTTGGTTTATATTTGTAGGTATGATCTTTGACGTACTTGACGGCTTAGCTGCAAGAACATTAAACGCTCAAAGTGAGATAGGTAAAGAATTAGATTCAATGGCAGATTTGATTACTTTTGGTGTTGCACCTACTTATCTATATTTTTT
>JAZGFO010000106.1:0-2291 GCA_036479655.1 Saprospiraceae bacterium | reverse complement strand
GTTTTTTTTAAATTTTTTATATGTGTTTTATATGGATACTGTTGATTTTTGTTTGTTTTTTAGTATAGCTTAATTTTGAACGTTAAATGAGTTTTTGGTGCTATTATTGAGTAATAAATTCAAATATAAAATTTATAAATGAATTTTTCATTAAGTTATTGACCAATAAATTCAAATATAATTTTTATAAATGAATTTTTTGCCGTATTGTTGTAATAGAAATTCAAAATAAAATACTAAATAATATGATAGGTCGAGAGAAACAAATTGAAAGAATGAAATATCTTTTAAAGACTAATAAATCTGAATTTGTAGCGGTTACAGGAAGACGAAGAGTAGGTAAGACGTTTCTTATTGATACTGTTTACAGAAAGCAAATATGCTTTATGATAACGGGGATTCAACATGGAAATATGGAAGATCAATTGATGAATTTTGCAATAAAACTAAGTGAGTATACTAAAAATCCGGTATTGTCTCCTCCGAAAGACTGGCAAGAGGCTTTTTATCAGTTAAAGTCATATCTGAAAAGTCTTAGTAAACGCTCCAAAAAAGTAATTTTTATTGATGAATTACCTTGGATTTATACTAAAAGGTCAAAATTTATTCAAATGCTTGCCCATCTTTGGAATGATTACCTTTCAAAAGAAAAACATTTTGTTCTTGTTATCTGTGGTTCGGCATCTTCTTTGGTAACTAAGAATATTGTCAATGACAAAGGTGGCTTACATAATAGGCTGTCAGAAATTATAAGATTAAAACCGTTTACACTGTCAGAAACAAAAATGTTTTTAAAATCTAGACGTATTAATCTTGTAGATCAAGAGATAACTAAATTGTATATGGCATTAGGTGGTGTTCCATTCTATTTGGAACAGATAAGAAAAGGGGAGAGTGCAGTTGTTGCTTTACAAAGGTTGTGTTTTTCAGCGGACGCTATATTTAAGAATGAGTACGACAATTTATACAAAGCACTTTTTTATAATGCAGAAAAGCACGAAGCTATCGTTGCATTATTAGCAAAATCGAAGGATGGGTTGATTAGAAAACAAATAAGAGAAAAAATTATTGCTAAGGGTTCATACAACAGAACAATGGAAGACTTGATTCTCTCTGGATTTGTTACAGAACATCTGCCATTTGGTGGTAAAACTCATGGGACTATATATCGACTCGATGACGAATATTCTGTTTTTTATCATCGATTTATAAAGCCTAATAAAAAACAATCGAAAGGTGCTTGGCTGAAACTATCTGCTTCTCAAGCCTATAAAATATGGACGGGTTATGCTTTTGAGTCAATCTGTCACAAACATATAGATGAAATTAAGCAAGCACTTGGAATATCCGGAGTCTACACCGAAATATCTGCATTGAGAGTACAAGGAAATGCTATCGAGAAAGGATTTCAAATAGATCTTATTATAGATCGAAATGATAATACAATAAACATTTGTGAAATTAAATACTATGGTGGTACATTTAAAATTGATAAAGCATATGCTAAAACATTGATTGAGCGCAAACAAATGTTTATCGAAAAAACAAGGACAAAGAAGCAAGTTTTCAATACCATAATAACGAATTATGATGTCTTATCCAACCAATACTCATTGGCAGTGGCAGAAGCAGAAATAACGCTAAAATCACTTATGTAAAGTAGCAAGGATACTAAAAATCAAATACCCCATTCATTTCTGTTAATACGATTGGAGCACCATCAGTAACTATGAGTGTATGTTCGTGTTGAGCTACAAAGCTACCATCTTTAGCTTTCATTGTCCACCCATCTTTTTCTTCTTTTACATATTTTGCATTGGTCGAAATAAAAGTTTCTAAAGCAATCACACTATTTTTTTTAAACCTTTGAACATTGAATCTATCTCTGTAATTTGCAATTTCTGTTGGCGATTCGTGAAGTTTTCTCCCAATACCATGACCACACAAGTTTTTAATAACTTGAAATCCTCGTTTTTTAGCTTCCTTTTCTATCAGACCACCTACATTAGCAATTTTGACCCCATCTTTGATATTAGACATAGCCAATTTTAATATTTCTTGAGATGCGATTACTAGTGGACTGTGGTTATTAGTATCCTCTCCAATGATAAAAGATCCTCCATTATCACCATAATACCCATTAAGCTCAGCAGAGACATCAATATTAATCAAGTCACCATCCTTTAATATAATATCTTCTGATGGTACACCATGACATGCGACATTATTGACACTTATACATGTATGTCCAGGAAAATTATAATCTTTTATTGGCGCAGATACAGCACCAT
>JAZGFO010000105.1:0-7801 GCA_036479655.1 Saprospiraceae bacterium | reverse complement strand
AATTGCAAGTAAAAATGTAAACTGCATATTAGTTTCGATGTTATTTGATAGCAAAGAGAAATAACTAATAAACTATTAATAGATTTGTTTTTGTAAAAGGGTTGTTGATAATCAACAACCCTTTTTTTATCTAAAACATGTAACCACCAGTGAATGCAATATCGCCTCCACAGTTTTCGCATAATATTTTCGCATATTTTACTTCAACAAAAATATTAGATATTCTTACACCAGCACCGGCATTAATACCTAAATTAGATGTAGAAGCAAAAGAAGAAGAAAGAATATGATATCCAAGACCTCCCAGTACATAGACTGGGTTTTCTGCTATTTCAGCAACGTTGAAATGTACATCAGCATCTATTTCTAATACTGTTACTCCTTTTGTAAAAAAATAAGTTGCTTTGGGTACAACTTCAAAAGAACCAGCATCAAAAGCAGCCCTTGCTTGTACTCCAAGATCATTAAAGTAAGTGGCACCAACTCCAAAATTGATCTGTCCAAATGAAGCAAAAGTAATCATGGAGAAAGCTAAAAGTGTAAAAATTTTCTTTTTCATAATAAAGTTTTTTGGTTATAAATAAATTACAATTTTCAATATACAATAATTCTGTAATATGTTATTATAAATCAAACTCAAATATGATTTTTAAAATACAGTAGGTACACTAAACATATAAAAAAGCCTCACAAATAAATTTTGTGAGGCTTATGTATTTATAATAACAAGTCTAAATCAACTTATCTTATCATCAATTTACATCATTCCTGGCATTCCACCGCCACCCATTGGAGGCATTGAAGGAAGATCTTCTTTAATATCATTGATTACACATTCAGTAGTCAATACCATACCAGCAATAGATCCAGCGTTTTGAAGAGCTACTCTTGTTACTTTAGTAGGATCGATAACACCAGCTTTTTTCAAATCTTCATATTTATCCGTTCTTGCATTATATCCTTTTGCACCTTTTTCTTTAATTACATTTTGTAATACTACAGAACCATCTACACCAGCATTGCTAGCAATAATTCTCAATGGTGCTTCCAATGCTTTTTTTACGATTTGAATACCCATTGTTTCATCTTCATTAAGACCTTTCAGTTTTTCTAATGATGATATTGATCTAACCAAAGCTACACCACCACCAGGGATAATTCCTTCTTCTACAGCAGCTCTTGTTGCATGTAACGCATCATCAACTCTATCTTTCTTTTCTTTCATCTCAACTTCTGTCGCAGCACCTACATAAAGTACGGCTACACCACCAGATAATTTTGCTAATCTTTCTTGAAGTTTTTCTCTATCATAATCAGATGTAGTAGTAGAAATATTTGATTTTATTTGATTGATTCTACTTTTGATATTAGCTTTTTTGCCTTTACCTTCTACTATAATTGTATTATCTTTATCTATAGTTACTTTATTGGCAGAACCTAATAGATCAAGTTCAGCATTTTCTAATTTGTATCCTTTTTCTTCAGATATTACAGTTCCTCCTGTTAAGATTGCGATATCTTCCAACATAGCTTTTCTTCTATCACCAAAACCAGGAGCTTTTACTGCTACGACTTTCAAACCTCCTCTCAATCTATTTACAACCAATGTACCTAAAGCTTGAGACTCTACATCTTCAGCAATGATAAATAAAGGTCTACCTGATTGTACTACTTTTTCTAAAATAGGTAAGATATCTTGTACATTAGATATTTTTTTGTCGTAAATCAAAATATAAGGATTCTCATATTCTGTAACCATATCTTCGGAATTAGTAACAAAGTATGGAGATAAATATCCTCTATCAAATTGCATTCCTAATACTTCTTCTACATAAGTATCAGTTCCTTTTGCTTCTTCTACTGTGATTACACCATCTTTAGTTACTCTTTTCATCGCATCTGCGATAAGTGTACCTATAGTATTATCATTATTTGCTGATATAGCTCCTACTTGTTGAATCTTTTTAAAATCGTTACCAATTTTCTCAGACTGCTTTGCAAGGTTTTCAATAATTACATCTACTGCTTTATCCATTCCTCTTTTCAAATCCATTGGATTTGCACCTGCTGCTACATACTTCATACCAGCAACAACCATAGCTTGGGCTAATACTGTAGCAGTCGTAGTTCCATCACCAGCTTGATCAGCTGTTTTTGATGCAACTTCCTTTACCATCTGTGCTCCCATGTTTTCAATTGGATCTTCCAATTCTATTTCTTTAGCTACAGTCACACCATCTTTGGTAATTATTGGAGCACCAAAACTTTTTTGTATTACTACATTTCTTCCTTTTGGTCCTAGTGTAACTCTTACTGCGTTAGCAAGGGCGTCTATACCAGCTTTTAAACTATTTCTAGCAGCAGTATCAAATGTTATTTGTTTTGCCATTATATTTCTTTTTTATTTTTTTTATTTTAAAAATTGATCTATTGGTATTAGATTATTACTAAGATATCATCTTCTCTCATTATAAGATAATCTTTTCCTTTGTAGTTAATCTCTTGACCAGCATACTTACCATAAAGTACAGTATCCCCTTTTTTTACCGTCATTTTGATATCCTCTTTTCCAGGACCTACAGCGATCACTTTGCCTTTTTGTGGTTTCTCTTTTGCAGTATCAGGAATTATTATTCCGCCAGATGTTTTTGTTTCTGCTTCAGCTGGCTGTATTACTACTCTATCATTGATTGGTTTCATAGATAAAATGTGTTTATTTTATGGTTAAATTAAATTATTCTAATTGACATCTAAACATATCAATCATACGTGTCTTTTATTGCACAATGTATGCCATTATAGTTATCCTGACATAATTGCAGTATAAAGCTATTATATAGATGTCATACTTTAAAAGTTGCCAATTTGTCATAATATATGCTTCTTTTGAAATTGTATTAAACAAAATAATTATCTTTGCAGCTAGATCAAAAATGTTTTTGAATTATAAAAATTAAAAGAATGACGTTTCAAAAATTAGAGGTAATTGAAATCATTAAAGAGACAGAGGATTGTGTTTCTGTTTCGTTTCAAATTCCTGCTAACCTAAGGGCAGATTTTGATTATATACCTGGGCAATATTTAGTATTAGAATCTTCTATTAACAATGAGTTAGTAAGGCGATCATACAGTCTTTGTTCTGCACCTCATCAAGATAAATGGACAGTAGCAATTAAAAAAGTAGAAAAAGGAAAATTTTCTACGTGGGCTAACAATGACTTGAAAGTCGGGGATCATATATCTGTAATGCCTCCAAGTGGTAGTTTTGTCCTCAACGCTAACAAATCAAATAATAAAAACTATGTAGCTTTTGTTGCTGGTAGTGGTATCACACCCGTTATTTCTATGGTTAAATCAGTAATGCATAATGAACCAAATAGTTCTTTTGTATTATTTTATGGAAACAAGACTAGCGATTCTATTATTTTTGACAATGAATTAGAAATGTTGCTAAAAGAGTATGGTGATAGATTGTCTGTTTATTCTATTCTTAGCCAAGAAAACACAAGCAACCCTGATTTTAATGGACGAATAGATAAGAGCAAAACTAAAATATTTGGCACAAAAATATATAAACCAAACGATATTGATTCTTATTTTCTCTGTGGACCAAGTCAGATGATATTTGATGTAAAAGACGAGCTTATCAGCCAAGGTGTAAATGTTGATAAAATCCACTTTGAATTATTTAATACAGATGATATAAAGCCAAAAGAAGCCACTAAAGACGACCAAAACATTCTAAGTATAGTGACCGTAATATTAGATGACGAAGAATTTAATATCCCATTATCGTCTGATGGTTTTAATATTTTGGATGCAGCCTTAGATGAAGGCGCTGATCTACCTTATGCTTGTAAAGGGGGTGTATGTTCCACATGTAAGGCAAAAGTTACAGAAGGGAAAGTAAAAATGGATTTGAATTATTCTCTAGATCCAGATGAGGTTGAAAATGGATTTATACTTACATGTCAATCTCACCCTCAAAGTGCAAAAGTCGTGGTAAACTTTGATGAGGCATATTAAAGAACGCACTACACCCCTCGGTCTGCTAGGCTTGACATCATCAACACCATTAAACCATTAAAAACGAAATTTGTATTGATAAAAACTTTAATATTAGTCATTTTTCTTCCTTCAATTATATTTTTCTTCCGAAAATTAAATAGATAATCTAATACATTTACTAAATATAATACCGTTTATTTATATAATTTTTATTAATAATTCTTGTTTAGCTACTATATTCATATATTACATTACGGTAAATTATGTAAACCAATATAAAATTATGTCTTGGTATAGAGACAATATATATCTTAGAAAAGAAGACAGGGTTCATCACGTCAATATTTTAATTATTCTTTGTTTGTTTTTTATTATAAAAATATACTTACTTTTCTTCTATGAGCCCAATCTTACAAAGGTTGATCAAGGATTATTAGAAGAAACGAAGAAAGTTTTTGTCATAGAAAGAGACACTAGAAAGAGTAAAAAGTATAATAAACAAAAATCATTTACATCATCAAATAAATATAAAACGGAATACCAAAAAGGTAACAGTAACCAAAAGTCCTGGGAGAAAAAAAATACGCAAAAACAAAAAGTAAAAAAGACGCAGACTTATTCCCTTTTCCAATTTGATCCCAACAAAATCAGTCAGGACTCTATGCTCTTACTCGGAATATCAAAGTATGCAGCATCCAACATATTGAAATATAGAGCTAAAGGAGGCAAATTAACTGCTGAGAAGCTTAAATCAATATATGGAATAGACGAAGTAACAATCAATAGAATCACACCATATATTGACATTAAGAAAAACAAACCTACGAAGACATATACAAACAACAGCGAAACAAATAAACAATACCAACAAAAGAAATACAAAAATAAGTATACCAGGAAAACACCAAGTATCATAGAAATAAATACTGCAGACACAACAGTATGGAAATCACTACCAGGAATAGGAAAAACATACTCAAAAATGATTGTAAATTTTAGATCAAAATTAGGAGGTTTTTTTCATGTAGATCAAGTAAGTGAATGTTATGGAATACCCGATAGTGTGTTTGTAAAGATAAAACCGTTTTTAGTCATAGATACGAGTAAAATAAAAAAGCGAAATATTAATGAAATGAATAGTGATGCGCTCAAATCTCATCCTTATGTTAATTGGAGAAAAGCAAACCATATTGTCAAATATAGAGATATGCACGGTAATTATGCTACTATGAATGATCTATATAAATTACATGGGTTATCAAAAAAATATATAGATACTTTAAAAATATATTTTGATGTAAATGAAAAATAACAGAGAAAAAATTAGTCTTCTTAATTGGCCAAAGTTTCCTTTGTTAAGGGTTTTATTGTTTTTTATTATTGGAATATTAATCGGAAACACTTATAACTTATCATGTCGCACATCATTATCATTTGCAGGAGTTTTGACGGTTTTTACGATTATTTGTAACCATTATGTAAGCGGTAAAAGATTGTTAGCCAATGTCGTAAGTTTGTTGATATTTCTAACTATTGTAGCCTACGGTATCTTGGCAATATGTATTCAAAAACCTCAAAATCAACCTCTTCATTATAGTCATCACATTCCTGGTGAATATATGATTGTAGGAAGAATAATTGAGGATTTAAAAAAATCAAAATCTGTCTCAACATTATTAGATGTCATACAAGTTGATGGCAAAATTAGTAAGGGTAAACTGCTTTTATATTTTAATAAAAAAGATTCTATAATAGAATATACTGTAGGGGATATTATAGCGGTAGATGGTAGAATAATTCCAACGTTTAAAAATAAAAATCCAAAATCATTTGATTATAGTAGGTACTTAAAATATAATAAGATTGAATATCAAATATTTGTTCCTCACCAAGCTCACATATTAATAAAAAATCGTACGCTGAACTTTCCCTATAATTATGCATATGATATTAGAAAATGGGCATTAGGAGTTTTTCAAAGACGGTTGTCAGATGAGCAACATTTAGCCACAGCTTCTGCTATGGTTTTGGGATATAGAGAAACAATAAGTAAAGAATTGTATGCCGCTTTTTCGGAAACGGGTGCAGTGCATATTCTTGCTGTTTCTGGGCTACATGTAGGGATAATCTGTCTTATTTTTAGTTTGTTGTTGGGGTTAATTAAATCCGATACAAAGAAAGTAAAATGGTTTAAGCTATTAGTATTATTAATGGTGACATGGTCATATACACTTATTACAGGTGCTACTCCTGCTGTTTTGAGAGCGGCATTAATGTTTTCTTTCTTTCTGTTTGGCACTTTTTTTAGAGATGGATCAAATACTTACAGTCTTTTAGCGACTTCTGCACTTGTATTATTGATTTTTAATCCTTATTATTTGTTTCATGCGGGATTTCAGTTTTCATATTTAGCTTTGATAAGTATTGTATATTTCCAACCAAAAATAAGTAATATATATAATGCTAAATCGAAGGTAGGACACAAATTATGGACTTTAGTATCGGTATCTTTTGCCGCTCAAATATTAGTATTTCCTATATCAATATTCTATTTTCATAAATTTCCGACTTATTTTATTTTAAGTGGAGTTGCTTCAGTATTCTTAGCTACATTTATCTTAGGTCTCGGATTATTATTATTAATATTTGATCAGGTTCCAGTATTAGGTGATATTATTGCTTGCGTTTATCAGTATTTATTGGATGTCTTTATTGGGATTGTATATGGGATAAAATTACTACCATTTCATAGTATAGATGGAGTGTGGATTTCTTTAGGGAGTATGATTTGGATTTATATTATAATTGTATCAGTGATGTATTTGGTATCGCTTGCACAGACAAAAATGGAAGAAACAATAAAACCAAATTATATAAAGAGAAGAGCAAGCCATATTATTCTAACTATAGCTTTAGTGGGATTGGTGTATAATAATATAATAAAGACGCAACAAACCATTGGAAATAATCAATTGATAATGTATGACTATAATGGAGGATCAATAATTGATATATTTAATGGAAAATCAAGATATACTATTCAGTCTGATAATATTGATAGTAATAAAGTAAAGTTTACTGCTTCTGATTATCGACTGTTCATGGGTAGTAATAAAAACGATATTATAGAATTGAATAAAAAATCAAATAAAGGTAATTTTTGTACAGACCAAAATGGTCAACTGCTATACAATGGCGCAAAGTTTCTTTTTGCAAGTGCCATAAAAATGCAAGATTCTTTTCCTCAAAATTCGGATGTGTTGGTATTAAGTCATCAAACTGAGATATTGCCATATAGTTTTTTAGATTATCATACTACGGGTAAAGTTATAATTGATAGTAGCATATCATATGCAAATGCTAATAAATGGAAGAAGGAATGTAATAAGAGGAGTGTACCTGTTCATTATATTAGAGAAGACGGGGTGTATTTACTATTAACTGAATAATAAAGGAAATACAAGTCAAATTATTCTATAATTTACTGAATTTCATAATACTAAAACCAATAAATATATAGTAAACACCAGTCTTGAGTTGTGAGATATCAATAGTGTTTTTAGCAACTAATAAAGTATGATCTACTACCTTACCATTGCTATCTATTATTTGGTAATTATCAAATTCTCTAAAAGTACCACCAATATTAATTTTGAGAAGATCTCTTGATGGATTGGGATAAATAGTCATACTATTTATATGGTTATCAGATACATTTGTAGTTAGGCTATGCTCAAACTCAAATAAAGAAGCTGGTTGATAAATCTCATTTCCATTTATTTCTTTATCAAAA
>JAZGFO010000104.1:0-39310 GCA_036479655.1 Saprospiraceae bacterium | reverse complement strand
TTTAAATATCATTTATTAAGAAATTATTGATCTTTTTATTTTAATTTCCGCTCGCCGCTCGGGCGTTCATTCTTTTTGTCTTGAAACAAAAAAACGAACCAAAAAAAATTCAAGGCTTGTATAATTTCTTAACGTATATTTTTAATCAAATTGAGAAACATATTGAAACTCACATTCAGGTCTATTTATATTATAAACTGCTTCATTTCTCAAAAAGACTTCTTCCCTTAATTACATTTCGGTTTGCTCATACACCAATCTGTTTTTATCTCACTTTGATCAAAAATATACTAAAATTATAAATGCCGAGAAAAAGTGTAGTGATGTTTAATTTGATAGTGCAAAGTAGTTTTGAATCTATATCAATATCTAAGAACACACCTAAAAGCGGGGAGCCCGTGCGAAAACGTGGGTGCGGGAGCGGCATTGCAGCATAGCATTTTTTCGGACTAGATTTTTTTTGTTTCGTTTTTTTTATCAATGAAAAAAAATGAAAGCCTGTCTGGAAAGACACATCTAAGAAGAATCTAACAAAGTCCGTCTGACAAGACAAAAAACAAACAACTCATCAATGAAAAAAAATGAAAGCCTGTCTGGAAAGACACATCTAAGATGAAGCTAATAAAGTCCGTCTGACAAGACAAAAACCCCTCATTCATAAATGAAAAAAAAATACTTATCAACGTTAGTAAGAGAATTCAATAGTAAATCCTATTTTTGCGACTAATATGCATTTTTTACATCCAACATTCCTATGGGCACTAGCATCACTTGTTATCCCAATAATTATTCACCTCTTCTATTTTAGAAGGTTTAAGAAGGTGTACTTTTCTAATGTACGCCAACTTGAAGAAATCAAAGAAGAGACAAGTAGTCGCAATAAAATTAAAAATTTGTTGATTCTCTTATCGAGATTGTTGGCAATAGCGGCATTAGTGTTTGCATTTGCACAACCGTACATACCAACTGGTGATGATATAAAAAAAGGAAATAATGCTGTAAGTGTATTTGTAGATAATAGTTACAGCATGAATGCACTCAATGATGAAATACCTTTAATCGATATCGCTAAAGAAAAAGCAAGACAAATAATTGGTGCATACAGTGAAGAAGACAGGTTTCAAATATTGACACATGATTTTGAAGGGCATCATCAACGATTAGTTTCCAAAGAAGATGCATTGTTACTTATTGACGAAATACACCCTACCCCATCGGTAAAAATGGTTTCGAAAATTATAAACAGACAGAAACAAGCTATTGATGCCAAGGAAGAAAATGAAATATTATATTTGATTTCTGATTTTCAAGCTGCAATTAGTGACTTTGATTCTTTCAAATCAGATACAACATCAGAATTGAATCTACTGCCACTACAAGCTGTACAAGAAAAAAATGTAAGTATTGATAGTGCTTGGCTTGAATCTCCAGTACCTATGCTTAATCAGAATAACAAACTACTGGTAAAGATAACCAACCATAGTGACGAAACAGCTGAAGGAATTAGATTGTCATTGATTAAAGATGGGCAGGAAAAACCAGAAGGTACATTTAATATCGATGCGAGATCTTCTATTATTGATACTGTTAATATGACTCTATTACAACCAGGATGGCATAAGGGAGAATTAAAAATATCTGACTTTCCTGTACAATTTGATGATAAGTACTACATAGCGCTCAATGTTCCTGAAAACATCAAAGTACTCGCTATAAATGGCGGCACACATAATAGGTATATGACCGCATTATTCAGAGGGCTTAATATGTACAACCTTACAAATGTCAATCAAAATAAAGTAGATTATTCTACAATTAAAGATTATGATTTATTGGTGGTTAATGGTGTAATCAATTTATCAAGCGGACTTGCTTCTGAATTAGATAATTATGTCACCAATGGTGGAAATCTATTGGTATTTCCTGCTGAAAATGCTAATATCAATAGTTACAATAATTTCTTAAATGCGATTGCAGCTAATAATTTTTCTGTGATTGACAATACAGTAAAGACTGTTTCAAAAATTAACAAAGAAGAATTTATATTCAATGAGGTGTATGAATATATAAATGCCAATATCAAATTACCAACAACTCAGAAAAACTTTACACTTACCAACTATCAAAGTCGTGCTCAAGAATCATTGCTTAAATATAGAGACGGTAGTAATTATTTAGTAAAGTACATACGAGGAGATGGTCATCTATTCCTTTGTACTAGTGCATTGGATAGTAAAGTGAATGACTTGGTGCTCAATGCAGAGATATTTGTTCCGATGCTATATAAGATGGCAATAGCAAACACTAAATCACAAAAAGTAAGCTACATTATAGGGAAAGATGAAGTAATTGAAGCTGACAATAAGATAAACGATGGAGACATGGTATATCAAATACGAGGGATAGAAGAATTTATCCCAGGACAGACCAACTTAGGCAATAAAATTTTATTGAATATTAATGGTCAGATAAGCAAAGATGGATTTTATACTCTTGAATTGGATAATAAAAATATATCTGATTTAGCTTTTAATTTTGATAGAAAAGAAAGTAATCTCGCAATAACATCAATAACTAAGCTTGAAGAAATAGGTAATCGTACTAATATTAATCTATTAGATGGATCGCTAAAGTCTGATTTTTCGACCTATATAAATGAAAAAGATAAAGGTGTAGTTTTGTGGTGGTGGTTTTTGGTAGCTGCTTTAATCTTCTTAGGTATCGAAACATTATTATTGAGAATACTTAGGGAGTAGTGAATGTAGAATTGTTATCAGTCCAAATATTTTTTTAGACAAGATCAACTTATTAAATTTTATAATTATAATGTATGAAGTATCTAATTAAAAATTGTACAATTGTCCAAAAAGGATCAAATTTGCATCTCAAAAAAAAGGATATTTTAATTGATAAAGGCATTATTGTCAATATTGGAAAAGGGATAATAGATGCTAAAGCACAAATAATTAAAAGTAAAAACCTGCATGTTTCTGTCGGATGGATGGACATCGGTGTTCATCTCGGAGAACCAGGTTATGAACAAAGAGAAACTTTTGATTCTTTAGCTAAATCAGCATTTTCAGGAGGCTATACTGATATAGTTACGATGCCACTATCTATGCCCACAATTCAAACTAAAGCTCAACTAAAAAACATCATTGACCAAGGAAAAAACAATGGATTGGACATTCATCCATTAGGAGCACTCAGTCAGGATATGGACGGAGAAAACATTACAGAGTTTGTTGATATGGATAATGGTGGCGCTGTAGGATTTACTGATGGACTATCCCCTATAAAAGAAGCAGGTCTATTAATGAGAGCCTTACAGTATGTCAAAAGATTTGATGGCTTAGTCTTGCATCATCCCAATGACAAATCTCTGTCTAATGGTGATCTAATACATGAAGGAATAGTATCTACATCAATGGGCATGAAAGGGAGTCCTTCTATGGCAGAAGAATTAATGCTGAATAGAGATTTAAAAATTCAAGAATATACAGACAGTCGATTGTGCGTTCATTTGATAAGTACAAAAGGAGCAATTGATCTTATAAAAAAATGTAAAAAAGATAATCAAAAATTATCTACTGGGGTTTCATATCTTAACCTTATAAAATCTGATGAAGATATGATAGATTTTGATTCTCACTATAAAGTACAACCAATATTAAGAGCAAAATCAGACCAAAAAGCCTTACGAAAAGGGGTGACTTCGGATGTAATCGATTATATTTCAAGTAATCACTACCCATTAGAAGTTGAGAAAAAACAATTGGAATATGCTTATGCTGACCATGGTGCTATAGGACTGGAAACTTGCTATGCCGCTATAAATACTTTTATAAAAGACATATCAACAGAAGTAATAATAGACAAGCTAACAACAGGCCCAAGAAAAACAATGAACCTGCCACAATTAAAAATTGAAAATGGTGAAGTTGCAAAATTAACAATTTTTGATCCTACTATCGAGTGGAAATATGATACCATCAAATCATCATCAAATAACACACCATTCTATAATCAAGAATTTGTTGGAAAAGTTATTGGAAGTATCAATGGTAAAAATGCAGTGATCGTATAAACAATTGATACACCTTTAAAACTATCATTTGATTTGGCAGTGGAAGGAATGTAAATTCTGTATTTAGTTTACAGTCTTCTATTTTGTTGAGCCTGCCAATGTATTATTTGACTAATATATGTGTCAATAAAAAATTCTTATAAAAACCTCTCTTTTGTTTATATTTCAAATTAATTTGTATTTTCAAGACTTCAAATATTTTAATAATGGCGGATAAATAAATAAAAATCTATTGAAAATTTTACATACTGCAGATTGGCATATCGGAAAAGTGTTACACAAGCATAGTCTTGGAGATGAGATGACATTATTTTTTGATTGGTTGATAGATACTATAAAAGAACAAAATATTGACTTATTATTAGTGTCAGGAGATATATTTGACACAGCGAATCCATCAGTTCTTGACAGGAAATTATACTATAAATTTTTAAGTAGATTGATCGGTACAGCTACAGAAGTTATTATAACTGGCGGCAATCATGACAGTATTCATTTGATCGATGCTCCACATGACATCCTCAAGCAACTTAAAGTAACTGTTATAGGTGGTGCTCGTGAAAACAAAGAAGAAGAATTAATAGAAATATATGCTACAGATGGAACATTAAAAATGGTAGTAGCTGCGGTTCCATTTTTGAGAGATAAGGATTTACTTAATCTAAACAATGACATCAAATATGAAAATAAAACTGAAGCAATAAGGGAAGGAATAAAACAGCACTATACAGAATTGGCAACAATCTGCAAATCCAAATACGAAGTACCAATAATAGCTATGGGACACCTATATGCACGAGGGGTGACAACTAGTGAGAGTGAAAGAGATATCCATATTGGAAATGCTGCAGCTATTGATTCTTCCATATTTTCTGAAGTATTTGATTATGTAGCCCTAGGACATATCCATCGTCCACAGATTATTGGTAATAACGAAATGATAAGATATTCTGGTTCTCCAATAGCGCTTAGTTTTTCTGAAAAAGAAGATAAAAAATGTGTACTTATTTTAGAAATGAAAAAAGGAGAAATTTTAAGCCCAAAAGCACTCTTTGTTCCAAAATGGAGAGCATTAAAGAAAATAACGGGTGATTTTGATACGATAGTACAAATGTTAGAGGAATATAATCCACAATTTGATTTGGTCTCATTTGTTGAAATCGAAGTGAGAGAAAAAAACTTTAGTGTAGTTACACTTGCTAATATTGAAGATTTAGTATCTAAGTCTCAAGAACAAAATAAATACAAAATATTAAAGCATCGTCCAATTTTTGAGCACGGTGTAAGAGACACTTCTTCACTGTTTGAAGTAGGCGCAAATATCGAAGAACTCAGCCCTAAAGATGTATTTAATAGTCGAATAGAGCAAGAAGAAATGGAAGTAGAAAATATGCAAATACTTAATGATGCTTTTCAAGAAATTTTAGAATCAATTCAATCAGGAGAGAAATGAGGATATTAGAATTGAAATTTAAAAACATTAACAATCTCAAGGGTGAGACAGTGATTCCATTTAATAAAGGGATATTAGCAGATGCAGGTATATTTGCAATTACAGGTCCTACTGGGTCAGGAAAATCGACCATATTAGATGTAATTACTTTGGCCTTATTTAATAGGATTCCTCGGTTTTCTGCCAAGGGCATTACCAAAGCTGAAATAGAAGGAAAGGGTTCTGTAATGACCCATCATACTAATGAAGCATCAGCATCAATAACCTATAAAGTAAAAGGACAAATATATACTTCTTCATGGTCTGTATCAAAAAACAGAAACAACAAATTGAGAGATCATGACATGGTGCTTTATAATCAAAATGGAACTCCCCTTGATCTTAAAAGAAGCGAAGTTCCTAAGCAGAATGAGATAATTATTGGATTAGAATATGAACAATTTATCAAATCAATAATATTATCACAGGGAGAGTTTGCTAAATTTATCAAATCAAAAAAGGACGAACGCGTAAAGTTATTAGAAAATATAACTGGAACATATATCTATCGAAAAATAGGTATAAAAACTTATCAAAAATTTAAAAGTGTTGAGAAGGATTATAAAGTGGAGCAAATAAGATTAGATGATATTGTCTTTCTATCAGAAGAAGAAAGGATGGACATATTGCAATCTATTAAGTCCAAAAGCAAATTGCAAGAATCACTCAATAGTGAACTAGGAGTTCAAAAAGAAAAGCTACAGGTCAAAGTTGATTTAAAGAAAGCTAATTCAGATTTATTGGTTAAGAAAGACTTTGAGAAAGCAAATACAATAGCATTAAATGACTTTAAAACAAACATAGACAAGCTAAATAGATATGAGCAGTTAGCCCCACTAATTGGGGACGTGTCATTATATAACGATGCTGTAGAGCACTCAAAAAAACACACGAAAAATCTTTCGAATAACGAAATGTTATTAAAAAAAGCAAAAGATAAACTGACAGATGCTATCGTAGAAATGGCTACATTATCTAATCAAAATGTAGATGCAAATAATTTTAATGTAGCATTGAGTGCATTCGAAAAAGAAATAAATGGACTGGACGCTCAATTAAAAAACATAGAACAAAACGGAATTGATGCAAGGAATAGAATTAATATAAAAGCTCAAAAATATAGTCCTAAACTTGATCTAAAGATAGCACCTAATACAGCATTAGCGTTTTTGGAGGATAATGAAATAGAAATATTAAAATCCATAGCAAATGCAAATTTGGATAGAAAAGTCAGTAAAATAAAACTAAAAACTATATTATCTGACAAAATTAAAGTCCTCGAAAAACTAAAAGAATTAAATCATGCAACCAGCCAATTACAACATATTGAAAAAGAAATAGTAGAAGATACGAATGACAAAGGAAAACATGAAAAGACTATAATTGAAAACACACCATTATTAAATAAAACAATCAATCAGCTTAAACAAGTTGATGAAATAATAGAACTATTACTTAAAGATAGAGAACAAAAATTATTAATTGCAAAATTATCTGATCATCGAAATGACCTAGTAGATGGTGATGCTTGTCCTTTGTGTGGTTCATTAGATCATCCATACAGTGAGCACTTATCAAATGCTGACAAATCTGACATAGAAAATAAAATTACTAAACACAAGGTCGAAAAGCAAAATTTTGAAGTTGAGATCAATAAGTTTAAGGAATCAATAAGTAAGGCAAATGCTTCAATAGAATTGATAAGTAAGCGATTAGATTCTTCTACAAGACAACTAAAAGAAATAGAACAAACTGTTTTGAAACTTGAAGCTGTTATAAATATTGATTTAAAAAAACAAGCTTTGGACGATCATATCAATCAGATGCAATCAGACATATCTGCCTTAGAAGATGCCTATAATGCCTTAGGTCTAATTGAAGATAATGCAGAATTGCAAAATGGATATAAAGAATTATTAGATATCTATAAATCATTTAAAGAAATAGAAAATCATCGAAATGCTATATTTATTGGCAAAGATGTATCTATAACATGTAATACATTGCAAGAAAAATTTATAAGAAACTCGACCCAAATCATACAATTAAAAACAAATATTGATAATAGTACGAATGGATTAGCAGAAGCGGAAAAAGCCGTAATAGCTATTAGAAAAAAGTTAATGCCTCAATTAAACAAATACAATGTTGCACATATTGAAGATGTAAACCAATATATACTTAGTCAAGAAGAAATAAGTCATATCAAAATAAAAAAAGAAAATCTAAATAACTCAGCTACAGAAATAGCAACTGAGATAAGAACAATTTCAGAAACATTGGTAAAATTAAAAGAGCATGATGACAATGAAGAATCCATTGACATGCTAAAAGAAAAAATTAAAAAAGCTGAAAACGAAAGAGATGAAGCAATCAAGTCATTAGGGGAATGTACCAACAAAATACAGCGTGACAACCTTGATAGAGAACGTGTAAAGGACAAAAAACAAATCTTAGATAAACTACAAACTAAACTTGACAAATGGAGCTTACTCAATAAAATGATAGGTGATGCTACTGGAAATAAATTTGCTAATTATGCCCAAGGTCTTACATTACAAAACCTATTAGTATATGCCAATAAAAGATTGACCAACCTTTCAGACAGATACTTACTTGATTTGCCAAAAAATGATGATGGCACTTTAATGGTTATCGATCAATACCAAGGTAACATCCAACGAGCTGTAAGCACCTTGTCAGGTGGTGAATCTTTTCTGATCAGTCTTTCATTAGCATTGAGTCTATCAGATATGGCATCTAAAAATGTACAATTAGAAAGCCTATTTATTGATGAAGGTTTTGGAACATTGGATCAAGATACGTTAGACGTAGCAATGAATACACTTGAAAAACTACAAACCGAAAGTCAAAAAATTGTTGGCGTAATATCTCACGTAGAAACATTGAAAGAAAGAATTAATGTCCAGATCAAATTGGATAAAAATGCTCAAGGATATAGTACAATTAGCGTAGTAAATTAAAAAAATAATCAAGTATCATATTTGCAAGAAATATCAAATTGTAAAAAATTGAAACTGCTTTAAAATCAAAATGGCCGCTCCCCAGCGGCCATTTTAGCAAATTATAATCCCATGAACATATCTGATCCGGATTCTTACTCGTTTGTAATTTGTGAATCCAAAGTCAGAAAAATAATAAACTCAATCATTTAAAAAACACTTAAAATTACTCTGTAAATGTATTCTCCAACTAAACACATTTAAGAAAATGAAATTCTCTATAAGAGAGATTCTAAGTATCCGAAACTTTTTCAGATTTTAAGAAAGAAAGCTTTTACTTCCTTTCTTGATACAAATATAAGGCACAACTTTGCCTTAGCAAATTACATAATTCATTATTTGTCACATATTTATTTTTATAATATATTGTAGATTAAAATACATTCTACTGCATATCAATGTCTTATAAAATATTCGTATTTTTATTTGGTAAAATTAATGACGTTTTGAAAGTGTCTATTTATAGAAATAAATAAAAAATAAAACAAAAAAAACCATAATTACGATAGATAAAATTAGTCAGTTATTGGCAAAACAAAATATATAATAAAAGTTTGATTATATATTAAGCTATTAATAAGGCAGTTACTTAATTCTACAATAAAATACATTTTAAAGTTGAATAATATTAATCTGTCTCAAAAAAAAAATAAAATATTTTAAAACGGGTTTTGAAGATCTGGTCTATTAATTACAACATCGTCAGTTAGAGTGTGTAAAAACTTTAATAATGCTTCCTTATCGTATTCAGAAAGATGAATGTCACTAATAAGTGGATCTTTATTAGGAGACGGCTTGCCACCAGAACTGTAATGATCGATAACTTCTTCTAAAGTCTGTAAACTGCCATCGTGCATATAAGGTGCTGTCAACGCTATGTTTTTTAAGCTCGTAGCTCTAAAAAATCCATTTTCTGCTTTTCCAGTTATTTTTCCTCTTCCAATATCTATAAAATCATCTAAAGTTTCGGCAGCAATTAAACCATTATTGAAATAATCATTGGATGTCAAAAGCGGTAAGCCATGACAATGCCAACATTGTGCATCTGGTCCTTCTGCTCCTTCGATTTCAAAATACATTTCAAATCCATATAATTCATCATCGTCTAAAACAGCAAGTCCTTTTAGATATCTATCAAATTTTGATTCAAAACTAAATATTGTTCTTTCGAATTGAGAAATGGCCTTTGCTGCCAATTCTTTAGTAATATCAGATGTGCGCTCAATTCCAAAAGCTTTTCTAAATTTTTCAGGATATAAATCGGTTTCTTTCAATTTTTTTATCACATTTGGCCATTCTTCGTGCAATTCTATTACATCCTCTACTGGTGCCAATGCTTGTGTTTCTAAAGTTGCTGATCTACCATCCCAAAACAAACCTTTATCATAAAATCCAACATTGAGCAAACTCATAGAGCTCCTCGTCCCGAGGATACCATCGACTCCTCTACTAAATGCAAAATTGTCTGTAAACGACCCTTCTGGTAAGTGACAAGATGCACATGACATACTATTATCCGCTGAAAGTTTGGTATCATAAAACAAATGCCTTCCTAAATCTATCCCTTCTTCTGTCAATGGGTTATCAACAGGTATATTCATGGTAGGAAGTTTTACCTCATGACCTTGTACTAGTTGTGTATAGATAGGATATTCGAGCTGGACAGCAGTTGGTGAATAAGTAATATGAGTCAAAGAATCTTCAATTTTTGGCTCATTGTTACAGCAAGAAATAATAATAAGTAATGTACCTAATAATAATATTTGAGTTAGTGTCTTCATATATATTTATAACGTAAAATTTAAAGAAGAAATTCTAAAAAAACAATAATAAATGATTGTTCTACATTTATTTATTTATCGATGAACTTGATATTCTTTGCACCTCTTGATCAGCGTAAACAAGGATTCTTTCTTAGCCATTGTTTTGTTGCGTATTTAATCAAAAGTAATTTAATTTAATTGTGATTCCAGAAATGAGATTTAGGTTTATACTATTGTCCTCAAATTCAATAGTATTAATCATTTCTAATGGATATCCATCCAAAATATTTTTATGTTCATATAATTGACCTCCAATTTTGTAGGATAGTTTGTATTTACCATTTACATGTGGATTTTTCATGTCAAATTTATACACAATATTTTGATTTGGACTTATGGATACTACACTAATTTGCGCTTTCGTGTAAGTTTTTACAGAGAGCGAATCTATTTTGTTTGTAGTTTTATTTACAATATCTATTTCTGATATTGGCAAATATACAAATGACATTACCCCATCGTTGATTCTCCATTCTTTCTCCATGATGAATGAAATGCCTTTATTTGATATTATCAGTGTATCAGATAGGTTTTCCAATCCAAATTTTACTTTATCTTTTAAAATTATTAATGAGTCTTTCAAAACGTATTTCCCATATGACATTTCGCCACCAAACATATCATGATTTAGTGCTTTATAAGTTCCATTCTTTCTAAACTCAATATCTAATCCTTCTTCCCAATAAAATTTACTCGAGATTAAAATTGGTGACAGATTACGAATCTTATTAATTGTTGTTAAAACAAGAATCAGGATTGCTATTGAACTTAACCAAACTATGAATCCACCAAGCCGTTTGTTTATGAATTTAATTTTAGATTCTGATGTTATAAAGATAGCTATCAAGCTGCATACTAAAAAAGGTAAAGCAAGATAAGTGATAAAAGTCCGAAACCTACTGTTATAGTTTCCTGATATAAGAATCCGCCAAAAAGCAAGCTTAAAATTAGAAAGAGAATTCTTGTTCCTTGTTTCATTTTTTATTTAGTATAACATGGATTGCTATTTATCATATCGGTCTAGTGTATATGGCGTAGCTGCGTTTAGCAGCTATGAACATCTACGCATTATTGCAGGCATTATTCATTCTTCTTTATCTAAGTTTATATCTAACCAAATTTTACAGTTTACTTTTTTGCCGTCCAATTTAGCAGGAGACCAATAATTCATTTTTATCAAGCTTACAACTCCATAAAACACAAATTAGTGAAATTGATATGACTGTTTTTATTTTCATCCTAATTGAACTTACTGAAAATGCCCTACAACTACAATATCTCAGCACTATAATCATTAATAATAATATCTATTAGCTCTAATCCTGCATCGTAAACATTATCCATATCTATAATATCTATTTTACTGTTTTTTTTGTACAAAACCATAAAATATCCAATACCTTCTACTGTAAACCCGGGAAGACTCTTCATCACTTCTGCAAACTGAATAGTTACAGTCATTTGCATTCGTGGCAAATTATCGGTCTCAATAGAAAACATTTTATCAAATTCTGCATCTAAGTCCGACCATTCACTTGACGAGAATATGCTACCTAATCTACTTAATGAACTTTTAGGTTTGATTGCATATTTTGGTAAATCAAGTGACTCGCATTCAAAAGTAAAAACAGTGGTTGTTTTTTTTCCAAAATCATTTGTATAGGTATAATCAAAAATCTGTGTAAACAAACTAAGATTGGCAACACTCTTATAGATGTATCCTTTTATAGACTTTCTTCTTTTCCCATCAAAAAATTCCATGTTTTTGATGTCAGTATCTAATCCCGTAGGATTTACTCTTCTTTTAAATTTAAATCCTTTTTCATAAGCAAAATGTTTAAAATTACTTATCCTTCTATTTCCAAAAATACTATCCCCTAAATCTTCTAAAAAGTCAATCATAAGTTATTTTACAATCAGTTTGTTAAAAATAATACCACTCTTTGTCTTTACACCTACAATATACAAACCATCCATATCATCGTTTAGTTGTAACCTAATTTCTTTTTGTGCTATTTTACATAATTTATTCTTCAACAATCTACCTTTAACATCAAATATAGCTATACCTAATATATCATCCTCAGCACTGATTTGGACATTATTAATGGCAGGATTTGGAAATATTGAAACCTTATTGGCTTTTATGTCTTTTGTACCTACAGTACATGCAGGATCATTATCTGGCAAAACTATCAAATTTAATGTTGTCATAAAAGGACATCCATCAACAGTGCTTTCAATTGAATAAGTGCCAGTTTCTGTATAACCATTACTTGATTCTCCATTACATATTGTGGTAGTGATTTCTGTACTATATATCGAAGATGTTGACATATTATTATTGATATAAACACTTTTTGAGCCTATAAAAAAACCATTTGCATAATTTGCACCAGTATTTGATGGGTCTACATTGTCAATCAAAATATCAAAAATCCTTGCTGACAAATCACAATTATTTGGACCAGTCACTTTAAAACTAAACAAATGAACTAAATCTCCCTCTGACAAATCATTGTAAAATGAAGAAGGAACGGCAGTTGGAGAAACGCTAAAAAATTGTTCTGTCTCCGAAGAAGCACTATTTACTATTTTCCATATTGTAGGCTCAGTACCTTGATAGTTTTGATTATTCTGAATAGGATTAACAGACTGTGTTATTTCTATGATATTGTCCTTTGATACTATAATAGTATATACACCAGCTAATTGAACTCGTTGGGGAATTGATGTCGCCTCCCCTTCTGCTATAAAAATATAACCGTCATAATACTCTGTTTCTGTATTATACTCGATCTGAAAATTAATCGCAGTTACTTGTCCAATCAATTGACAACTTGCAAATGCAATAAATGCAAAAATCAAATAAATGGTGGTTTTCATATTTAAGTAGTGTTTATTATTATAAAAGTAATAAGTGCAAAGATAAGTGTTTTTTGGAGAATGATATTCACTCTATTGTTTGTTATCTATTACACTAAGTTTTAAAATGAATTTATGTGTGCTAAAATAACAAAATGGATATGCTTTTTTGCTAGTTGGCAGTTATTTTTATTAAAACAAATACCAACATTCAAACTCTTCAACAAATTAATTACCTTGTAAATTTTAGATACAATTATAAAAACTATGTCATGAATCATATTTTAACATCAATATTATTAATATTATCAATCAACTGTATAATCTGTCTTATATCAAAGTAAAAATATCAGCTGGGGGTAGTTTCTATTTTGATATCTCCAAGGACGCACCTAACACTTATCTTGATTTTGTTGTATTCCAAACAACAAATAATTTTGATCTTACAACACGTAAAGATGTCCGATGTGTGTTTTCTGGTAATGATTTAGAATGTGGCGGAGGCACAAACACTGGATTATCACCAGGAGATTCTGACTTATTTGAAGGTTGGAATTGTGACAATACTAAAAACGGATATGCGGCTATTATTAATGCAGAAGCTGGCGACGAATATGTTATTATTGTAGGTATCTATGCTTTTATGAATACTATAGAAAACCCAACATTTACAATTGATTGGTGTGGTAGTGCTTCATTTATCAATGACGATACTGTATGTGAAGACATGTATGTAGCATCGATTGATCATAGATTTTCAGATATTAATATCACACCAAACCCAGCATCAAACTTCTTGACAATAGATGGAGACTTACAAAATATTGATCATATTGACATTTATAATATTAACGGATATCAAGTCATAAAAGATAAAAAAATAAAAGATAAAAACATTAATATCGAACATTTAAAATCTGGTCTATACTTACTTCAGTTGGTATCAAAGGAGGGGACTGTCATACATCATCAAAAAGTAATAGTGGTAAAATGAAGGTACTTTTATCAATAAAAAGCCCCTATCGAAGAAATGAAATGAAAGTTTTTTAATATAATGAACCTCTTATTCATGCACACTATTTAGAAATTTAGATATCACTATTGGCAAAGGATAATCACAAATATCTTTAGCATTGATTATTCTTTGGTGCTCTAAAATAGAATCTATAGTTGGAACAACAATTTGATAAAATCTAATATTTAAAGTTTGATGTGTTAATATATGTTTTACTTGATGTCTCATTATTATTTTAATTGGCAGGAAATTATAATTTGATTTAATATAATCTTCTACTTGTAATTGAGTCAATTCACAATCCGACTTATTCTCTATACAGGGTAATTCGTATAGACCTTTCCAAATGCCTTCAGTTCGTTGTTGTACAATCATATTGTCATCCCATCGAATATTAAAATAATGAAGATATCGTTTTACTTTCTTTATTTTTTTAGACTTATATGGAATTTTGTTTACTACTTCATTAAGATGTGCTTGACATTGGTTTGATAGTGGGCAATTGCCACAATTAGGAGATTTTGGAGTACATTGCAATGCTCCAAAATCCATTATTGCTTGATTGTATTTAGCGGGATCTACATTTTCAATTAGTTTTGATGCGATCGATTTAATTTTTGCCTTTCCTTGTGCTACATCTACTGCCTCCGATATTCCAAAATATCTACTTACCACCCTTATCACATTGCCATCAACAACAGCATACGGCTTACCATAAGCAAAACTCATAATTGCTGAAGCTGTATAATCACCAACACCTTTAAGCATCAAAACATCATTATATGTAGTTGGAAAAATTCCCCCAAAATCATCTCTTACCGTAATAGCTGCATGGTGCATATTTCGAGCTCTACTATAATACCCCAATCCCTGCCATAGCAATAATATATCATTCTGAGGTGCATTGGCTAAGTCAATAATCGTAGGATATATTTTTATAAATTTTAAATAATATGGCATTCCTTGCGCTACCCTTGTCTGTTGCAAAATTATTTCTGAAAGCCATATCTTATATGGAGTGCTGTCTACTTTCCAAGGTAAATTACGATTAATATCTTTATGCCAGTTGAGCAGATCTTGTGTCAATGCTGTTAATTGTATTTTTAATAATAAATAATGAGAATGATTATCAACCGCTTAAATATAGTTTTTTAATTATACAAGACTTCGATCATCAGTTCTCTTAATATTTCTTGACTTGGCATATTTCGAGCACCTACACCTTTAGATCGGAGGTCAGCTTTCTTGAGTGCTTCAAATATATTAATCAATTTTTTTCCACCATAGTTTTTCGCTGCTTCTCTATACTCTTTGACAAAGTATGGCGTAGGTAATCCTAATAGCGTTTTTAAGTCGTTGTCACTTTTTTTAGAATGATAAGCAGTTACATATACTTTATAGAAGTAAGTATATAGATTGGCAAGCACTTGAACTAATGGATTAGCCTTAGGGTTTGCTGCAAAATAATTGACTATCCTAAAAGTTTTTTCACCATCTCGTTTGGTTATTGCTTTTTGAAGTTCAAATACATTATAATCTTTGCTAAATCCGATCATTTCACTCACCATTTCTGCTGAGATTTCATTCTTATCACCAAGATTGACCAATAGCTTATCCATTTCATTAGCAATTTTTGACAGATTGGTTCCTAAAAACTCAGAAGCCATCATTGCACCATCTGGAGATATCTTTACTCCCTTATCCATCAAATATTTTGAAATCCATTGTTGAACTTGATTATCGTACAATTTTTTGGACTCATATACAAGTCCAGACTTTTTAATTGCCTTTGCTAATTTAGTACGGCTATCAAATTTTTTGTGTTTATAGTTTATTACCAAAATAGTTTGAGGTGAAGGTTTTTCAGCATAAGAAGCAAGGTTTTTTAATGACCTCATGTCCTGCGCTTCCTTAATAACCACTACCCTATAAGATGACATCATTGGATATTGACGTGCTTCGTCTACAACGGTTTTAAAATCTATATCCTTACCATATAGTACAATCTGATTAAACGCTTTTTCGCCTTCATTTAAAACACTCTTCTCAATATATGATGATATCCTATCAATATAGTATGCCTCTGGACCATGTAAGAGGTAAATGGGACTATATTTTTGTGATTTAATATCCTTTATAATGCTTTCAAAAGTCAATTGTCAATATTTAGATGATTTGAAATCACAAGATAACTAAAACTTCAATTTTTCATACTGCTAATTGTGATTTTTACACAAAGTACTGCAATTGAATAAATACGGACTTACTGTAATATTCACACTAAACTTAGTGTAAAATTAACGAAATCTAAACACATTAAATTCTTTGGAAAAGTCGCTAAAGCTATAGAAATTTGCATTGTGATATTAAGAAATAATTATTTGCATTTTTAGTACTTGAAAGGTTTTAAACTTATTTTTTGGTTTTATTGAAATATTAAAATAATAGACAATTTTAAATTTTATGAAAAATACTTTAAGTTATTTAGATATCAATTCGTCAGAAATTCATTACAATCTTACTGCAGACGAATTAATAGATGCAACAATCAATATAGGAGAAGGCACAATTACAGATTCTGGTGCATTGAGTATTAAAACTGGAAAATTTACTGGAAGATCCCCAAAAGACCGCTACATCGTTAAGGATGCTATAACTGCCGATTCTGTAGATTGGAATGATATAAATAGTCCTTTCCATACAGATAATTACAAAAAACTAAAAGCTAAAATTGTCAAGCATTTGAATTCTAAGACAATATATGTCAAAGATGGTCAAGCGTGTGCAGATTACAATTATAGGCTCAATGTACGCCTAATTGCAGAAAAACCCTGGAGTGCTCAATTTGTTAATAACATGTTTTTAAGACCTACAGAATTTGATATCAAAACTATGGAAAGCGAATGGCATATATTATGTGCACCGACATTCTTAGCCAATCCCGAAGTTGATGGTACTCGATCAGAAAACTTTGCAATTATTAATTTTTCGGAAAAAACAATTTTGATTGGTGGCACTGGTTATACTGGTGAAATAAAAAAGGGAATATTCTCAGTCCTAAACTTTATACTTCCATCTAAAAAAAATGTATTGTCTATGCATTGTTCTTCTAATATTGGCAAAGAAAAAGATACTGCAATATTTTTTGGACTATCAGGAACAGGAAAAACTACCCTATCAACCGACCCCAATAGAGCTTTAATTGGAGATGACGAACATGGTTGGTCCAAAGAAGGTGTTTTTAACTTTGAAGGTGGTTGTTATGCTAAGACTATAGACTTAAGTAAAGAGAAAGAGCCAGAAATATATAAAGCTATAAAAAAAGGGGCGATTCTCGAAAACATTGGATTCTTTGAAGGGACTAATATACCTGACTATTCAGATAGTACAATCACACAAAACACAAGAGTTTCCTATCCTATCTATCATATAGATAATATTAAAAAAGATAGTATCGGAACACATCCTAATCATATTTTCTTTTTAACCTGCGATGCTTATGGTGTATTGCCTCCTGTAAGCAGACTGACCAATACACAAGCAATGTATCATTTTATATCAGGATACACAGCAAAAGTGGCGGGTACCGAAGAAGGTGTATCAGAACCAGAAGCAACATTTAGTGCATGTTTTGGAGCACCATTTTTACCATTACACCCAACAAAATATGCAGAAATGCTTGGGCAAAAAATGAATCAGCATAAAACTAAGATTTGGTTAATTAATACTGGATGGACAGAAGGAGCATTTCCTGATGGTAATAGGATAAGTCTCAAATATACAAGAGCGATTATTTCTGCAATACTCGAAGGAAAATTGAATGATGTAGATTTTGAGATTATCGATATATTTAATCTCGCTGTACCCACAGTATGTCCAGGGGTGCCTACCCAATTATTAAAACCGTCTAACACTTGGGCAAATAAAAGTGCCTATGAAGAAAAAGCAAATCATTTGGCAAATTTGTTTATAAACAACTTTAAAAAATATACTGCCGCAGCAAGTGCAGAATTACTTGCAGCAGCACCTCAATCCTTAACATCAGTAGTCATTTAATATTATTCTTATGACTATAAATTTCTCGATAGCCGCTGGAAGTATTTCTGGCGGCTTGATTTTTTTTTAATTATGTCCAAATTTTAAGCACCTCCAATATCCCTTTTCCATTTTGTCCAATAATGTAAAACCTGCGCTTTGGTAATGGTCAATTATCATTTTTTCGTCTTGATCCAGAATACCCGATAACAATAACTGTCCTGATTCTTTTAAAATGGTTTTTAACTTGTCCGCAGAAAACAACAAAACTTTTCTATTGATGTTAGCTAAGATAATATCATATTCTTTCACATTAAAAGATTCTAAATCAGAACATGCCACATTTATATTAGTAACATTGTTGGTTTGAGCATTTTCAATAGTATTGTTGTAAGATTCTTCTTCTATATCTATAGCATCAATTGGATGAGCACCTAACTTTGATGCCAATATAGACAACACCCCAGTACCGCATCCATAGTCAAAAACTGACTTAGATGACAAACCCATTTTTTCCATTGCTGATATCATCATAAAAGTAGTTTCATGATGGCCCGTACCAAAAGCCATTTTGGGATTAATAATAATATCGTGTTTTATATTAGGCATTGTATCATGAAAATCTGCTCTAATAACACAAAACTCATCAATAATCACAGGATCAAAACTTGCCTCCCAAAGTGCATTCCAATTTTGAGGCTCTATCGTTTCGATTGTATAATCAATACCAAGACCATTAATAGTATTATGGATTTCTAATGTTGTTATTTCGTCCAATTCATCTTCTTTAATATAGGCAATCATGTGTGTATCATGTTCTTCAAAAGATTCGAAAGGATAAATAGAAAGTAACCCAAGTAGGATTTCGGAAGTATCCTGAATAGTGTATGATTTGTATATCATTTAATTACGTATTTATTAAGGTGTAAAGGTAAACTGATTTTTTAATCTTCTGTTATTACCAACCTAAGCATTAAAAAACTACTTTTGCGACAAACAACAACAAATATAAATGGGTAGAAAAATAATGGCACTCTTTGCAGGAATAGCGACAGGATTATTGGTAATCCTTATATTACGAGTGATTAATATTAGTTATTTCCCTTTTCCTGACAATCTCACATGGAAAGATTCAAGTGATATGGCAACTTATTTTACAAACCTACCTGATAAAGCATTTATACTTTATATATTTTCTCATGCAATCGGAGCATTTTTAGCAGGACTTATTTCATCTTTAGTGTCCCAAAAAAATAGATTCACAATAGGAATCATTGCTGGATTTTTCATTTTTGTATTTGTTTTTATTATTAATTTCACTTACGATTTCCCTAGACTTTTTCTTATGGTCGATATTTTAGCAACAGCAATAGCAGGATTTACTGGAGCCATATTAGGAAATAAGAAAAATTAAGTCTATAAAAAACACAACATCTAAAACAGACTCTTAGTCTAATGATCAACTGCCTCTGTGTTTTTTATGAGTAAGAAGATTGAAACTTACATTGGTAACAACAGTAAATTACTACTTAAGCGGCCCTGATCTAATATTGATCTTTAATTTGCTAGCTTTTCTTATCAATTTCTTTGCCCCCAACTAATGGAATTGCACATCTAAAATCACCAAATCGGCGCTTATTTGTATTTTTTTTGCATTTTTTAAAAAAAAAAAGAAAAGAAGTGAACTTTATGTCTTAAGAAGTTGTATTATAGATATGGTGAGGATATATAGTTTTATATCTAACCTTTTTATAAAATATAATATATAATGAGTAACGGTACAGTAAAGTTTTTTAACGACAGTAAAGGTTTTGGATTCATAACGCCAGATGATGGAGGAAAGGATGTTTTCGTTCATGTAAATGGATTAAATGGTAATTCAATTGATGAAGGAGACAAAGTTTCTTTCGATACTGAAGAAGGAAAAAAAGGATTAAATGCAGTGAATGTATCTGTGATATAACACAAGCATTTTAATTTAAACTTTTAAAGGCCTGTTAACTTGTTAATAGGCCTTTTTCTTTTTAATAAATAAAAATTACATCAATGTTAAGTTTACATCACTTAAGAAATGCAACAATGGTTATTGAAACCGAAAAAGATGTAATTCTTGTTGACCCAATGCTTGGTTTAAAAGGAACCCTACCTACATTCACATTTTTTAGATTTAAAGCGCAAAAAAATCCAATTGTTCATCTTCCGGAAAAATGTAGTGAAATATTAAAAAAAATTACACATTGTATAATTACGCATCAACATCCAGATCATATTGATAAAGAAGGTTTACGATTTTTAAAAAAAAATAACATCCCAATTACTTGTAGTGTAAAAGATGAAAAAGCTTTTAAGAAAAAAGAACTAAATATAGTAAACGTAATTAATTATTGGAAAAAAAATGATTTTCTTGGAGGAACAATTGAAGGAATTCCTGCAAAACACGGCTATGGATTTATTTCTAAGCCAATGGGAAATGTGATGGGGTTTTATATTGAATTACCAAATCAAAAATCAATATACATAAGTGCTGACACCGTTTATACTGATGCTGTTGACAAAGTACTTAAAACTTACAAGCCAAATATTAGTATTGTTGCAAGTGGTACTGCTCAATTAGATATTTTCAAACCTTTGTTAATGACAATGGCTGACATTCTTAAATTTGTAAAGAATTCACCTGATATTGTAATCGCAAATCATTTAGAAGCAGTTAATCATTGCCCAACTACAAGAAAAAAATTAAGAGAAGAATTAGAAAAACACAAATTGTCTTATAAAGTTGAAATCCCTATTGATGGAGAAATAATAAAAATTGATTAAATTCGATTAGATAATTTATTGATTCTATTCGCGTATCTCAACACTAATCCTCTCATGTAACCGATAACTTACTCATTCGGCTTATCGCTTTACTTCAGGTGTAGCTCCATTTTTTCCTCGTTTTGAAAAATAAATAATTGTACACATCAAGTTGCCTTTTATTTTCATCTAACAGTTAGCTACAATTTTGTATTTTTGTCAATCAAAGCAGAACTTAATTTTAAATTGACAAATACTGCTAGCCCTAAGCCAAGTCAATTTGTACTATATCGTAAAACAAACAATAACAGATGAAAACTATTATAAAAATATTTATTCCAATTGTATTACTCTTAAGCTGTTCACCAAAAACAATTGCTCCAGAAGTAACATCACCAGAAGCACCAAAGCAAGAGCCTACGAAAATGCAACCTGAAAATGATTGTACAACATTTAGTCAATTAAGTGGAAACAAGAGAGATGAAGTAGAAACTGCTTATGTTTTATATAAGGACTTGGCCAAACAACAAAAATACAAAGAAGCACTACCTTTATGGGAGACAGCTTACTATGGCGCACCAGCATCTAATGGAAGAGTCAAATATCAATTTGATGATGGAGTTGCTATATATACTTACTTGCATAGTATTGAAAAAGATGAGGCGATCAAAAAGTCATACATTGATAGTGTAATGTCTATCTATGACAAACGAATCGAATGCTTTGGTGGTGAAGCTTATATCAAAGGAAGAAAAGCATTTGACTATTACTATACATTCCCAGGGATAAAATCTGATGCTGATATTTACGAAATGTTTAAATTAAATTTTGATGTTAATGGTAAAAAAGCAGATTATTTTGTTGTTAATCCATTTACAAAGTTGTTGTCCGATAGAATCATTTCGGGAGAGGTCTCTCATGAAGAAGGCAGAAAATATGCTAAACTAATCAATAAGGCCGTAGATTATGGAACAGCAAATTGTAAAACTACCTATTGTGATGCTTGGAAAATTATAAGTGAATATGCACCGCAACGTCTTGAAAACTTTGAAGGTATTGATGGTTTCTATGGCTGTGATTACTATGCTAATAAATATTATTCGAGATTTGAAAACGCACCTACCGATTGTGCCATTATAGGTCTTGTCGGTCGAAGGCTCAAGAGAGGAGGATGTACCGCAGATGACCCACGGCTTATTGCAGTAACTTCTGCATATAATACACATTGTAAAAAGAAGGTAGAAAAACCTACATCTAGTGCATTACGATTGGCTTATGATTGTTATCAAAATGGAGATTATACTTGTGCTATAACTAATTTTGACGCTCATGTCAAATCAACAACAGATTCTGAGAAAAAAGCAAAATACGCACTTCTTATTGCTAAGATATATTATGGTGATGTCAAAAACTTCCCTAAAGCAAGAAAATATGCATTAGAAGCCGCATCTTACAAACCAAATTGGGGTGATCCTTTTATGTTAATTGGAAAATTATATGCATCAAGTGGTCCGCTCTGTGGCTCTGGTAGAGGATGGAATTCACAAGTTGTCACTTGGCCTGCCATTGACAAATTTATTCATGCAAAATCTATTGATGCATCAGTAAGTTCAGAAGCCAACAAATTAATTACACAATACAGAAAATACATGCCGAAAAAAGCAGACATTTTTCAAAGAACCATAAAAGCAGGATCATCATTTAAAGTACCTTGCTGGATCCAAGAAACAACAAAGGTTAGGACAGCAGATTAAAAAAAAGCAAGATTATTTGAGCATACTATTAATTTGACTTAAAAGGTCTAATTATATTTTTCCATAGCGAATTATAATGAGCATCTTCTGCTACACCTAATCCAAACTTGATTTTATCAACGGACTTAGACAAGATTAAAGTGCCAAACATCCAATCCCAAATTGCTAATTTTGCACCCATGTTTTTATCAAAATGCTCCTCAGCATTACTGTGATGAATCTGATGTTGGTAAGGGCTAATAAAAACAACTTCTAACCATGAAGGATACTTTAGCTCAACACTACTATGTCTTAAATTTGCTCCAAAGAATAGAAATATAAAATTGAGCACATTTACACTATTGAATGTAAAATAACTAACTCTACCGTTTCCTAAATA
Organism: Saprospiraceae bacterium; assembly: GCA_036479655.1. Classification (GTDB taxonomy): domain Bacteria; phylum Bacteroidota; class Bacteroidia; order Chitinophagales; family Saprospiraceae; genus CAJXUU01. Next base: position 16,041 of record JAZGFO010000104.1, on the reverse strand, counting down.
TTCAAACACGCCCATTAACACGCCTATTACTATTATACTTCTTGCATTGTTAAACAATAATTCTACAGGATGAATTCTATATTGAGTTAATGGATTCAAGACAGTAGCTGAATGGTGAATTGCATGAAATCTCCATAAAAATGGGATCTTATGCTGTAAATAATGTAATAGCCAAGAGGTGAAATCTCCTAAAACAAAAATTGTAATTGTATAAAGACCAATAATAAATGATTTAGGAATATCTCCCTTAAAATATCCCCATGTATCTATAATATACTCGTGTGTGTAAAAAGCAATTTTGAGACTAAATATTAAAAAAGGAGCAATGAGAATCACTTTAACTAAGCTATTTAGTGTCATCAAACCATAATCCGTAAAAGCAGATTGTCCCCACCAATGTTTTTTACCAAAAAAATATTCTATAATTGAAGTCTTTCTTGGTTTGCTATAATATACTAATGTTGCCAATACAGCAGAGCTCAATAAATACAAGTAGTAAATTCTTTTATTTGGAGAAACAATATAAGACACCAATAACGATATCGCATCATGCAAGTAAGTATAGATATCGTTGATTAATTCCATATATTGAGTGGGTTTTATAATATCAAAGTCTAAGTGTAAAAGTCAAATTTGCATTTATTGGTTCTGCCGGCAAAATACCCGGACCAGGATAACCATCAGATCTCCTTGTAAAATACTTAGAATTCATGAAATTGTTAATTGCCAATTGCAAACCTATTTTATTCCATTGATATTGAACATTGAAATCAAATGTACTGTAAGAAGGTATAATTCCAACCGTGGCATCCGCAACAAATATAGCATTGGTCGCATCAGAAAAATGGCGATCTGTGAATGAATATTGAATCCCCATTCTGAGTTTATCATATTGAAAATCAATGCCTAATCGAGAAGTAAATGCGGGTACATCTTCAATCTTTTTATTGTGAAAAGCAGATTCTTTAGAATCTGAATACACCGCTTTTATAATGGACAGATTACTGTATAGTGATATACTAAGCGGATCATTAGGTCTATCCGTAATAATCTTAAATAAATCAGCTTGAGCAAACATTTCTAAACCAAATGAAGTGGCTGCTGATATATTGGTTCGATATCTTACTACACGCTCTATGAGTATCGGGTCGGGTATTTTTTTAAGGTAATTTCCAATTTTATTTTGATATTTAAGTACAAAAAAATTAGCATCATAAAAAATCAATTGACTTTTAGAATTACCCTTTATTCCAATATCAAAATTATAACCCCTTTCGTCTTTTATCTCAGGATCAATAACAAGATTGGGATTAACGATTCTTAAATCGTTGTAACCTACTGCTCTATAGTTTTGAGAAAAATTAGTGTAAAACTCTAAATTTTCATTGTGTTTATAGCTTAAACCGCCACCAAAAAAAACAAAACTCCTCGCAAATTTCTTAGTCTCATTAAATGAAGTATCCAAAAGTATATTTCCCGCAAAATCAAAGTTTCTAAAGCGATAATATCCATCTACATCTTGATTAATATACTCCATTCTACCTCCAAGAACAATAGAAAATTTATCAGTGACATTTAGAATGTTTTCAGTAAAAACAGACAGGTTGTTACTCTTAAATCTATAATCAGACCCCTCCAAATAATTAGCATTATTATAAGTAAATGTAGCCTTCCCTTCATTTGTATCTCCCTGTTTTTTAGTGGTGTGTCCCTTCATATATCGGACACCTAAAAGATGTACCAATAGCTTATCATAAATAGACGTCTTATGTAAGATTTTGGATTCAACTATTATATTATTGTATTCATCTTTAAGCAGACTATTCTCTGTCAAAGGGTCAGTTCTACTGATTTTTCCTAAAAACCCGGAAGCGTCTCTACCAGCATATTGACCTAATACAAATGACTCTATTGTAGTCTTTGATGATAATTTATAATTAACTTTAAAATTTAAAAGATTCCAATATATCTTAAACCAATTGTTGTCTCTAATAGATTGTTGCGCATCTTCGTAGAATAATTTATCAGTCAATCCTCCCGCCTGATGAGCAAGATATCCAAGATTGGTATATTCAATTCCGATGATTACTTTAGGGGTTAATTGGTATTTAATGCTGGCAAACGATGATTGATAATCAAAATCTGAATTTTCTCTAAAACAATCTCCTTTTCTATATTGAAAAAAAGTATTATAGCTCAAATTACCTATTGTTCCTGACAGTCTATTGAAAGAATTGAAATATTTATTACTGCCATAAGTTATTACAGAATTCCATTGAATAGTTTTGTCTTTGGGAGCATCTTTTAATTTAAAATTTATTAATCCACCAAATTGAGTTCCGTATTGCAAAGATGCCGCTCCTTTTATTATTTCAATACTTTGAAGCGCCTGCATAGGTGGTGCATAGTATGCATCCGGATATCCAATAGCATCAGCACTGACATCATAACCATTCTGTCTTACATTAAAATTAGATGTACGTGTAGGACTCAATCCTCTAGAACCAACACCCAGTTGTAATCCAGAGCAATCACTCTCCCATATATTAAGCCCTGATACTTTAGAAAATATTTGTCTTGCCGAATTACTTGCTAAGTTTGCATTAAGTGATTCTAAATCTATGATAACCGCTTTTTTTGCCGAATAAATAGACATTCCTTCTACTGCTCTAAGTTTAGTAAAACCGTGAATGGTCTTTTTTTCTGCTTTTATTTCAATTATTTCAGATAGCATTGTGATCTTTTGCAATTCGACTTTCAATAATTTATCAAAGTCGTTTTTAGTGACGTTTACTTTTTTAGTCTCATAGCCAAAAAGCTGAAAAACTAATGTTTCTTCTCCTAAATCTCCCACATCAATATTGAAAAATCCATCATCATTAGTCATAAAGCTGCTGTTGCTATTAATCGCATATACCAATACTGCATCCAACTGACTGCCTTGCTCATCTACAACTGTACCGAATACACTTAAACCGTAAGCCACCACTGCAAAATTTATAATTATTGCTACAATTAATACAAACTTCGTTTTCCACATACCTAATAACCTATATTAATCTATTTTTCAATCTCCATCAGAATCTTCATAACTAATCAACAAACCTAATGCTGCCGTCAAATCTATCTTAAATGTTGGTAACAATTTTTGATATGCCTTGTATGCTTCTAAAGCATTTAAATTGTCTTGCTCTAATGCTTCTGAAAAAGGATCATTTAAAATATCTAAAGCACTCTGGATGCTATCTAATTGTGCTACAATAGTTGTTGAAATACTTGATTTTTCAACTTGCATTAGGATTGTTGTATAACTATCACCATTTTTACCCTCTATCAGTTCTTTAATTCCTATAATGTGCTTTTTTGCCAAAGCTATTGATATTTGACTATAATACGCCTCCACATTTCCAGGTAGTACATCATTTAAAGTTCTTACTCCGGCAGGAATTCCAATCTTTGCTTCTCTTCCTCCTGCTTCAAAATCATGGATCATAGAATTTGTCAACAAACTAATTGAACTACCAATATCGGAACCCGAACCATTTTTAAATTTTGTGCTATAACTTGCTTCCCATTCTTGAGTTACGGCATTTATTTTAGTTGCGATCTGATCTATTAATGCAATTGTATAGTTTTGATAATTTTTCTCTTTTAATTTTTCAATTACATTTTCTGAAGTACTATTAAACAACATATAATCTAAAGCAGGAAAACCAATAGCATCTGTATTAGCACCGCTTTCAAGATTGAAGTCGTTCTCTTCAATATTAATAATTATTTTGTTAGCATTAGTTGGAAAACTATTCAAGGCAATAAGTACATGATCATCAGCAGGTCCAAAATAAATAAAACTTGTAGTACTTTGCCATGATAAATATGCATCCGTAAAATAACTTTTCATTGTAAATAATTCTGCATCAGTAATACCAGAAAGTGGAATTGCATTGATCGCCTCCTGTAATAAGGTAACATCTGCCAACAATTTGTTATATCTTGGGAGTATAATATTGTCACTAATATTTACTAAGGCAGAGTCTGAATTATAATTTGCATCAAAAGTTTTTTCTGAGTCGCAAGAAATCACAAAAACCAATACACTCAATGTAACAAGAAATAGATTTTTCATTTAATAAAATTTCAATTTAATTATAATCTGTATAGCCTAATAAATTATAAAGAGTCTTTTATATCATCTAAACTATAGACAGCACTCAGTGCATTAATAGTATTATTCAAATCTGTAATTGTAATATTTGCAAAATCAGGATTCCCTTCAATATTTTCCATATTACTTAGCACAACATCAAGGTCTGCACTACTTATTTTACTATCCCCATTATACTTTAATGAACCTACAAAAGCATAAGCTTCTGATAAGCCATGACATCTTTTTGCATAATCTGCAAAGTTTGTTTTTCCTCCATTTAAATAATGGATAGCAGTAGTAACTGTTGTTAATTCCATATATTTTCTAACTTTCTTAGCTTCATCATCTTTTCTAACCATATCTTTAGCAGAAATAGCAGCTCTACCAGCCAAAAATGATTGAAATAAATTAGTCCTTGTTTTTAATAATTCTTCTCCTTTACCTGAGTATTTGCCATGATACCTATATCCTTCACCATCCATTTCTACATTTGCCCCTACATACCCAAACGCCTCATCCCAATGATGTTCCATTTTAGTTCCTTTACCTTCTGTTACTTCTGTATTATCTATATCATTTCCAATTTTCTCATCTCTTGTATATTTTTCACATACTTGATAATAATTTAATGCACCCATTAATCCTTTTTCAATCAATTGAGTATATTCCACTCCGTTAGCATTTAATAAGTATGATTTAGACCCAGATGTTGCCACTCCTGCTGTTCCTGCAGAAGCATCATTTGTATTTCCTGACAATTCCGCCAATGCATCCATATATGTTTCAAATTTTGGAATATGACTTTCAAATATCTTATTACGAATTTGCTTAGTAGCAGTATTTAAGTCTGCATTTTCAAATGGATTGTTTTCATTAGCAAACATATCTCTCAACTTAGAGGCTGACACTTGCACATCTACAGTATTGGCTGTTTTCATATATGATGTCATAGCTTGTAACATATCTAATCGAGCAGTTTGACCTGCATAACTTACATTTTCGAAACTATATGTAGTCGGTATATCTTTATCATTTAGTACATTTTCATTATCCTTCCCACAAGATATTATGGTAAAAGAAAATATAGTTAAAACCGCTAAAAACTGAAATGCACTATTATTCATAATATTTATTTATCTGATTATTTAATAATAAATTAAACACTAAGCTTAATTAGACTAAATCTAAATAGCGACACAAAGGAACATTTTATCATTTAAATATCCAAACATTTTTGCCTACTAATTTCATTAATTACAAATAATAAAACATCCTTCTGATTTTTGTTTTAAAACTATTCGAGAAAGCATAATATCAAATATCTGTAATTCCTTTAATTCCATTATCTTTACGCCATGATAACAACAATTTTTATAATATTTTTAACATTGGTTTTATCCGCATTTTTTTCAGGTTCTGAAATAGCATTTATATCTGCAAACAAACTTGGAGTTGAGGTTTTGAGTAAAAAAGGTGATAGTAGAGGAAAAATATTGGCTACATTCTACGAAAACCCCAAAGAGTTTTTAAGCACAATGTTAGTTGGGAATAATATTGCTTTGGTTGTGTTTACAATATTTATGACAAAGTTATTAGAACCATACTTAGAATCTATTTTTGGTGGAGGATCTGCTGTGATTCTGTTTGTTGTCACTATAATAATTACATTGATTGTGCTGATATTTGGGGAGTTTTTACCAAAAACGATATTTAGACTGTATGCCAATGAAATTTTATATAAATTTAGTTATCCTCTAAACATTCTCAAATCAATCTTATTGATCCCAGCTTTTATTATGACAAGTCTTTCAAATGTTTTATTAAAAAACATCTTTAAAGTATCTGTTGAAAATGTCGAAAATGTATTATCTAGGGTAGATTTAGAACACTATATTCAAGAGTCGGTGTCTGAAGAAGAACCTTTTGACAAGGAAATATTGACAAATGCTTTAAACTTAAAAGAAGTAAAAGTAAGAGAATGTATGATACCAAGAAATGAAATCATACATATTGAAAAAAAAGAAGGAATATCAGAACTGACAAAGGCATTTAAAGATTCAAGATTGTCAAGAATAATAATTACAGAAAATGATATTGAAAATGTCATTGGATATATCCATCACCAACAACTACTCGATAATCCTAAAGAAATAAGAAAACTTATAAAGCCCATAATTTATATTCCGGATGCTATGAGTGTACAAGATTTGATGATGAGGTTTATGAAAGAGGGAGTATCAATTGCTTGTGTTGTGGACGAATTTGGTGGAACTGCAGGATTGATAACATTAGAGGATATATTGGAAGAAATTTTTGGTGAAATTGAAGATGAGCATGATGATGAAGGATATACTGACGAGCAAATATCAGATACAGAATATCGTTTTTCAGGACGAATCGAAATAGATCATATCACTGCTAAATATGACAATCTTAATTTTCCGGAAGGAGAATTCCATACACTTTCTGGCTATATCGTTATGACCAACGAAAGCATACCAAAAGAAGGAGAAGAAATAATTTTAGATGGTTGTAAATTTCTAATAGAATCTGTAACAGACACCAAAATAGAAATTATAAAAGTTTTTGTTCTCGAAGCACCTGTCAAAGAAATATTGTCCTAATATTCATGCAGAAGTATATTCAACTTTCAATATTACAAACATTACAATTTCTGGTATGGGGTACTTGGTTTGTAACTGCAGGTACATATATGTTACAAAGCCTTCATTTTTCAGGTAGGGAAGTCGGATTTGTATATGCTACTACATCCCTTTCTGCTACTATTTCTCCACTTGTCTTAGGTGTAATAGCTGACCGATTTATAAGTGTTGAGCGATTACTTTCAATATTACACTTTGTAGGTGCAATACTTTTATATTGGTTGTCTCAGATTAATGAATTTAATTTATTTTTAAGCGTCATGATGGCATATATGATTTGTTATTTACCAACATTTAGTTTGACTAGCTCATATTGTTTTCATCATATAAAAGACGTGAAAAATGATTTCCCAAAAATTAGAGTTTGGGGTACTATAGCATGGATAATTGCTGGCATTTTAGTTAGTTATCTGGATATAGAAGACACTTCTGTTCCTTTTGTTATCGCTTGTGGGTTTTCGTTACTATTATCAGTTTATTGTCTATTTTTACCAGTAACTCCAATAGCTCAAAAATCACCCTTGACCAAAAAAACTTTATTTGGCCCAGAATTATTGACACTATTTAAAGCTAAATCATTTAGTATATTAATTATAGCTTTAGGGCTGATCTGTATCCCATTATCTTTTTATTATAGCTTTGTCAACCCTTTTTTAAATGAAGTAGGGATTGCTAATGCTGCTGGAAAAATGAGCATTGGCCAGATGGCAGAGATCATCGTAATGTTAAGTTTGCCATGGTTTTTTAAAAATCTTAATTTTAAAATTATGATTTTTATAGGCCTACTTGCTTGGGGAGTTAGATATGGGCTTTTTGCATATGGTTTTAATCATAATTTAGAGTGGATTATTATAGTTGGTATCGCATTACATGGGATTGCATATGTATTTTCTATGCTTTCTGCTCAGATATATATTGATACTATTGTACCCAATCATTTAAGAAGTACTGCTCAAGGATTTTTTACATTAATTACTATGGGTATAATGGCGCTTATTGGCACTTTTATAGCTGGAGAACTTGTCAATACTTATACATATTCTAACGCTACACATAATTGGGCAGCCATCTGGCAGTTTCCTTTTTGGTTTGGAATAGTCGTTTCTATTGTCTTCCTGTTCTTATTTAAGTCAGACCGTCAACCAGACCAACTTTAGCACTAAAACAGTCGTTCTCATAGAATCAAAATTCTGCTAATTAATCGCTACTAATTACCTCAACCTATCAGCAGATCTGACAAGTTTGTCATCTTTTTTTATAAATTTATTCGCAAGAATTGTAAATACAATTGCTAAAATGGGCATTGCTAATCCTACACCATATGATATATCCAAGCCTTTGCCAAATACAGCGCCTTCACTATACATAAGGTATCCTGCAAAGAGAGGAAGAGCTATACAAATCAAAATGATAATGTATCCAAGCTTTATTTGAAGTTTTCGATTGTTAAATAAAAATATATTTAACAATGCTAATGCACCGCCCAATACTGCAATTATTGTCAATCCTATATTATCATTGATATTATAAACTTGATCTCCTAATAATTGTGCTATTGGTTTTTGACTTGTTGCAAAGTTAAGTGCAAACAATAAGAAGAATGCAATACTTGCCAACAATAAAAATATACTCTGTAATCTTTGTATCATAGTTTTTTTATTTAAGTACAAACTTAATGATTTTATATTATTTTAGTAATTTGTACCTATGAAAATGTTAAGAGATAAATTAAGTTGGTGGGAAGATCAATACCTTTTTGATAATTTAGATTATATAATTATTGGCGGAGGTATTGTCGGATTATCTACTGCTATAGAACTGAAATCAAACAATCCCAAGCATAAAATTCTTATCATTGACAAGCAATCTTATCCTGTCGGTGCTAGTACAAGAAATGCAGGTTTTGCTTGCTTTGGCTCTATAAGTGAGATACTTGATGACATTGGCAAATTTGGTGAATCAATTTGTCAAGATTTAATCAAAATGAGATATGATGGTCTTTCAATACTAAAAGAAAGAGTCTCATTGTCAAATATGAATTATAAAAATAACGGTGGAGCCGAGATCTTTAATAATCAAGAAGATTTTGATCACTACGAAAGTAAAATTCCCTATTTGAATGATTTTGTAGCAGATACTTTGGGTATCAAAGATTGTTTTAGTGTAAATAGTGGCCCATTTGGAAATGAAATACTAAATCAATATGAAGGCAGTATTTTTCCACATATGATGATGGCAGAATTGACCAAAATTGCAAAGCATGCCGGTGTTTTATTTTTACATGGAATTGAAATAACTAAAATTGATATTCCCAATCATACTATTATAACAAATAAGGGGACTATTTTATATCCAAAATTAATTGTTTGCACCAATGGTTTTTCGGAAGATTTAATACACAATAGTACACTATCTATTGATCTTAAACCAGCAAGAAACCAAGTGTTGGTAACAAACCCTATATTAAACTTTTCTATCGGCCCTTGCTATCATATGGACTGTGGTTATGTTTACTTTAGAGCAATAGATAATCGATTGCTTATTGGAGGTGGAAGAAATACTGATTTTAAAGTTGAAGCTACTTCTGATCTAAACCAAACAAATGAAATCATCTCATATCTCACTGATATAATAAATACGACTATTGCACCAAACTGTAATGTCAAAATAGAAAAACAGTGGAGTGGAATAATGGGTGTAGGAAGTACCAAAATGCCAATTGTAACACAATTACCAAATGATATTTTCCTTGCTATTAGAATGGGTGGAATGGGTGTTGCTATTGGCAGTTATATTGGCAGATTGACAGCAAAAAGTATTAATTAAAAAAAAACATTTTTATACTTACCTTCGTTTAGGATAGTAGAGGCAAACAAATTTATGAGGACAGCAAATATATTATTAGTATTATTTTTTTTTATTTTATCTCCTATTATAGGTAATGCGCAAGCTAAATCAATCAATCAAAAGACTAGTCCCACCAATACCAAAGTTAATGAGACTACCTCAGACACAACTAAACGCAAAGGATTAATAGTTGATAGTGCAGATAGTCAGTTTTTTGATGGATCTACAGATCCTGAAAAACTCTATCTTAGGGGTAATGTTAGGCTGACCCATGATAGTATATTTATGTTTTGTGATACTGCAATATTAGTAGGTAATGACATGCATGCAAAGGGTAATATTTCTATAATTAAAAATGATACGATAAGGATATTTTCGGACTCCTTATTATACAGAGGAGATTCTCTTATGGCATATTTTGTAGGCAATGTTGTATTAGAGAATGGCAGTCAACAATTGTTTACTTCTTTTTTGCAATATGATATCAAACGAGATTGGGCTATATACACAGACACAGCCCTTTTAGTATCTTCCAACATGAAATTAAAAAGTAAAAGAGGGATATTTCATCTAAAAGATGATTACATCAATTTTTATGAAAAAGTTACTATAGAAGGAGAGGGATTTGACTTATTGTCAGATAGTTTGAGATTTTATACCAATCAACAAAAAGCAGTATTTCTTTCTCCTACTATTATAAACCAAGAAGGCAAAAAAATATATTGCGAAACTGGATTTTATGATATTGATGACAAAATAGCTGAGTTTGTTGGTAATGCACAATTTATTGATGGAGATAATGTATCTTCAGCTGATCTCATCAAAAGTGATGAAAATAAAAATACAATTGAGCTAATCGGAAATGCCGTTAATTATTCAAAAACTGACTTTAGTAAGGCAGATAAAATCATCTATAATAAATCTACAGAAGATATTGAATTGACGGGAAATGCTTATTATAAAAACATTGATAATCAAGTTAAAGGAGACAAAATATTATACTATAAAAAAACAGATAAAGTATCTATTATTGGACGTAGCTATATGAGCAATCCTCCCATGATTATTATTGCGGATGACCTTGATTATGATAAGACTTCTGGCTTAGCTATTGCCAAAGGTAATGTAATATGGAAAGATACCGCTAGCAATTATGAAATAGTGTGTGACCATGCTACTTATCAAGAAAAATCTGATAAGATGATCGCATATAATGATGTAGGAAAACCATTATTAAAAAATGAAGTAACCAAAGGAGATACGCTGTTTTTAAGTGGAGATACTTTAATATCTTTTTCTCGATATTTTAATCAAGATACATTCCACTATTTCACAGCATTTGCTAATGTAGAAATGTTAAACGCCGATATACAAGCTATTGGAGATTCTATTGTATATAGTGGTAGAGATAGTACGTTTGTATTGTCAGGCAATCCTACAATGTGGTATGATACAAGTCAGTTTAAAGCAGATACCATAATTATCAATATGGAAAACAAAACTGTAAAAAATGTAAACCTTCGGGATAAAGCTATATTATTACAAACAAAGGACTTTACCTATTTTGATCAAATACAAGGCAATGATATTGATATTCATTTTGTTGCTGGGGATATTAACAAGATGATAGTCACAGGCGGAGCAAAATCAGTATTCTATATGAAAGATGATGATGATGGCGCATTTGTAGCAGTCAACGAAACCGAATGTACTAACATGAAATTTCTTTTTGATAAAGGAGAATTGTTTCAAACAAGATACTATATAGCTCCAACTAGTAAAATGACACCAATGTCAATGGCTAATCACGAAACCATCAAATTAAAAGAATTCAATTGGATGATAGATCTGAGACCACTGACGATGGAAGACTTAATGAAATGATAGTTGATTTTTGGTTGTTGATTTTGGACTACAAGGGAATAAAACAAAACAGATACATTACTTACCAGTCTTAGCCACCAAATTATCAATATTAAACCTAGAAGAGGTTTTATGCTTTATTTCAAATTGACTAAATTCTTCATTCGTTTCAAACCCAAAGCCTAAGCTTGTATCTCCCTTCATTGGTTGAATAATCCTAACAAATTTATTAGTAGATAACTTCTTGGTATTTTCGTTCCAAATCAACTCTGTAGAAGTTAAAGTCTCTTTCTTTTTATTGTAAAATTTCACATTCCCTTTAGTGATAACTTCACTTTTTTTCTCTTTTCTTATGGCCCTATCAGCTTCTAACCAGCTATATACACTTCCATTATCGCCTAAAAACTCTACAAAAATTCCATTAGGAAACTCATCATATGGATCTGATTTATTATTGTGTCTTATCATTGTTTTAGCAGTGATTCTAACCTGAAGAGCTGCAGAATCACTATATAGTATTATTACATCTTCTGCCTCTTCAATGTTAAGATTGTTGTTCTGTGTAATTGCCTGCACTTCATTATAGTCATTGGTACAATTACTTAAAACAAACAACAACAAAACTGGTAATAATATCTTCATAAAACTTATTAATAATACCTCATTACAGTTACATCCCCAGAAAAAGCTATAGTTTCGTTATCAATGAATCTTACTTGAGCTAACCAGCCATAGACACCATTTTCCACATGTCTATTCTTATAAAAACCATCCCAACCTTGAGTAGGATCATTGATGTCAGGTGATCCATTATACACCATATTCCCCCATCTGTCAAATACTTTCAAACTCTCTACATAATCTACAGCAGGTCCGCCAAATATATTGAAAAAATCATTCGTGCCATCATCGTTTGGGCTGAATATATTTGGTGTAAATATTGGTCTAACTATATTGACTAAAAACTGAACTTGGTCAGTTGCAGTACATCCATTTTCGTCCGTAACTGTCAGTGTGTAAGTAGTATTGCCAGGCGGCAATATTTCTGGATCATAACACTTGGTGCACGTTAAAAATGAATCTAAAGGGGACCAAGAAATATCAACAATATCAACATTGACATCAGAACTTCCACTTGCATCTACTACTCCAGAATAACCTAAATCAACTGATATATCAGGACCTGCATTAGCTATTGTAGGATCAGGTTCTAAGATAATTAATGTTGTATTATTTTCACAACCTTTTTCATCTATGATTCGTAATTCATATGTACCAGGTTTTAAATTTCCAAACTGAGGACTTAATTGATAACTTCCTCCATTTAATGAATATTGATATTCAGGATCACCTGCTTGACCATTGGCAATAACTAATCCATCATCATCACCAGCACACAATACATCTGTCGCAACTCCCGTAACCAATAGATTTGAAGTATCTTTGCAACAAGGATCTACATAAAATTCTACAATCTGAGTTACTAAGCACCCGCGACTACTCTCAATAGTTAGTGATGCAACTTTATCTCCAAAAGACTCGAAAAGTGTAGAATGTGGACCAGGACCGATCGCTGTACTTGGTTTTGAGCCAACTCCAAAATTCCAACTATAACTCACAATTGGATCTGTATCTGTACTTGACAAATTAGTAAAATCTACTGTTTTGTCACATTCAAAAGCCTGTTGTGCTTCTATTTCAAAATCTGCATTAGGTCCTAAAAAAGTACCAGTTCCACCAAATTCTATAGAAAAACCAAATCCCGATTTGCTAAAATTATTAATGATTAACGCGTAACTCACTCCAGACACCATATCTAAAGGTGCAACAAAATTATTACTATTACCTTGGCAACCTGCAGTCTCACTTACATCTGTCTCCCCTACCGCAAGCCCCGTAGGACCTGTGCATTTTGCGTTTTGTGCCGCTGTCAATTGTCCAGACCTTCCTGAAAGCATACATCGTACCCCTATTCTACCATCACAATCATCAAGGCCGCCTGGCAACTCATATACTACAAAGTCAAGATCTTCTTCTGTAGAATTTGGATTATTGGGATTAAGTATAAATGTCAAAGTACCTGATTGGTCACAAGTCCATTTGTAAAATACAGATGCCTGTTCTTCATTCTGTCCTACACCAACATCCACACAAGGACCAGTAAGCTCATTCAATACATCCCCTACACTATTTAGATTTTCTACTTGAAATGGGCTTTTGTCACACAATACTACCGCATCTTTACAGTCCGACTCTGGTTTTGGTATCGGTAAAAATGACGACAAACACAATTGAAAACTACCAATATTGAGATTTTCTGCATCCACTCTAAGCCAATAAGTTTGTCCGATCACCAATTGGGTTATTGACAACTCAGCAACATTACCTGCATTGGCAGAAGAACATCCAAGCTCTACAAGGCTATTACAGCCTCCTTCATAAACTACAATGGAAGGCCTACTTAATATGCTACCTACAATCTGTACATATACTCCAGGTGCCGTAGGCGTAAAAGTGTACCACACATCATTCTGAGAACCACCAAACCAGCAAAAAGGAATTGCTTGAGGAGATAATGTAGCACCTTCATTGGAAAACTCTGATTCTCCAGAGCAGTAGTCTGCTACATTTCCTAAGTGCGTTGCAAATTGACATTCGTCATTAGGCACTTGTCCCAATACCCCAATACTTGAAAAAGCAAATAATATATATATAAAGTATTTCATTCTATTTGATTGATAAAGGAAGTAAAATTAGCTATTTTATATCCAAAATATTATGTTTAATAAACTTTTAACGCTTTTTAAACTTGATTTCATAAGTATAGACTCTATTTTTTATCAAAAATGATTGCTGCCGACGTACTTTTTTTTATTTTTTATCAAAATATTGCATTCTTGTCGCTTTTCTTACTTAAACCTATTTTGTTATTTTAGATAAAAAATCAACACTATTACAATTTAGAAGCTAACTCGCTAGCTTCTTTGATTGCTCGTTTTGCATCTAATTGAGAAGCAAGTTTTGCACCGCCAATAATATGTACATTTGACATTTTTAACTTTAGCTCATCATACAATTTACTGTCTGATACTTGTCCAGCACAAACAATAACATTGTCAACTGGTAGTATCATTTTTTTACCATTGGCATTGATATGAAAACCTTCTTTGTCAATTTCAAGGTATTCTACATTTGCAATTTGAATAACCCCCTTTTTATTTAAACTCGCACGATGTATCCATCCAGTAGTTTTGCCTAATGATTTGCCAAATTTTCCACCTGACCGCTTTAAAAGGTAAATTTTTCGGTTTGATATGTTATTGTCAACTTGATTTCTGATTGCTCCTCGAGAATTATAAGCCATATCAACACCCCATTCTTCCATAAATTTTGGAATTGAACCAGCATTAGTCTTTTGTGACAAAAACTCTGCTACATCATATCCTATTCCTCCAGCTCCTATAATTGCCACCTTTTTTCCAACTTTTACCTTTCTCTCTAAAACATCAGCATAATTCAATATCGATGGATGCTGAAAACCTTTAATTTTAATTTCTCGAGGATTTACGCCAGTACATACAATTATCTCATCATAATTTCCATCTACTAATTGATCAACTGTAGCTCTACTATTCAATTTTAAATTAATTCCATATTTGACAATCATAGAATTATAGTATCTAATTGTATGCGCATAATCTTCTTTTCCAGGAATAATTTTAGCCATATTAAACTGACCTCCAATCTTGTCCGAAGATTCAAAGAGATCAACATGGTATCCTCTCATTCCTAATACTGTAGCTGCTGCCATACCTGCAGGTCCTGCTCCTACAACAGCCATCTTCTTTTTTTCTATTGATTTTTTATAATTCAATATTGTTTCGTGGCAAGCTCTTGGATTAACAATACAAGAACTTACTTTCAATTGAAACACATGATCCAAGCAAGCCTGATTACAAGCTATACAAGTATTAATCTCATTTGATCTTCCTTCAATTGTTTTAACAATAAACTCTGGGTCAGCCAAAAAAGGCCTTGCCATAGACACCATGTCGGCATGTCCATCAGAAAGTATAGACTCCGCTATTTCAGGCATGTTTATTCTATTCGTTGTAATTAATGGAATAGAAACTGCTCCCATGAGCCGCTTTGTTACCCAAGAAAATCCTCCTTGAGGCACCATTGATCCGATAGTTGGTATCCTAGCTTCATGCCACCCTATGCCAGTATTTATAATAGTAGCGCCGGCTCTTTCAATTTCTTTAGCCAAAACTACAACTTCTTCCCATGTACTCCCATCATCTACCAAATCCAACATTGACAACCGATAAATTATTATAAAATCTGTCCCAACAGCCTTTCTTGTTTGGCTTACTATTTCTATCGGAAATTGAATTCGATTGGAATACTCCCCACCCCATTTATCCTCGCGATGGTTCGTTCTTGAAACAATAAACTGATTGATTAAATAACCTTCAGAGCCCATGATTTCAACACCATCATAACCTGCTTCTTTTGCCA
>JAZGFO010000103.1:0-5993 GCA_036479655.1 Saprospiraceae bacterium | reverse complement strand
GATTGTACATAATCTTCAGAAGTTAAATCAGTACTATTTCTACTATCCAATGCTTTTTTTAATATAGGGATTGCATCCTTGGCTTTGTCCAATTCTACCAAACAACTACCAATCATAAATTCAGATTCACCAATTATTAATTGATTAATACTCTTATTGCTCATTCTAACATAGAGAGATTTTTCAAAATGTGGCAATGCTTTTTTATATGCTTTCTGTTGATAAAAACTTGTGCCTATATTAAATTCTGACTTTCCAATTTTTATATGATTATCACCAAATATTTCTTTTATTATTTCAATATTTTTTTTAAAATAATCTTGAGCTACTTTATGTTTACCTAATTTTGTATTTATTCTACCTAGACCTTCATTGCTTACTATCAACTTGGGCGTATTACTTCCATATAATTCAAGTTTTGCTTCTAAACTTTTTTTATAATGGTACTCAGCTCTACCATAATCTCCTTTTCGCTCGTATGCTATGCCAATATTATTGTTATAAATAGAGATTCTTTGTATATTCTCATTAGAGTAGGCATCTTTCAGAATCTTTTTAAAAATTCCTATTGATTTACTCAATTCATTATTATCATTATATACCTGTGCCATCTCTGATAGAAAAACTGTGGACAAATAGTTCCGTTTACCTTCAGATAATATTTTTGGCAAGTACTTTTCTCCTCTTTGTAGCCTATCTAACGCATTTTCCATATCCGCTCCTTCTCTATAAAACGCCCCTGCTTTATGAAATAGCCGTCCTATTCGCCAGCCATCATTACTTAATTGTTCTTCTCCTAACTTGATTGCTCTATCAAGAGCATCAATTCCAATCTTCAATTCTTCTGCTTGAAAACTATAATCTCCTAATCGTTGAGATACATCTATAAAAATTTCAACTTCCGAAGTGTCTTTTAGTGCAAGCTGCTCAACTTCTTTGTAAGATTGTTGGATATATGCATAACACCTAACAAAGTCATTTGACTTATAATAAGCATTTGACAATATATAGTTGAGTTTTGATTTTGAATATATGGAATTATCCGTATTACTGAGAGATTGTTCTGCAATAATTATCAGTTCTGAATAAGCTTTAGAACTATAAAGAGAATCTAAGGCTTTAAAATTAATATTTTGTGCTTTGCCAATATAAAAAGTACTTGAAATAAGTAAAAGCAAAGAAAAAACTTTTTTCAAAAATTGACATTTAGTTTTCATGTTGGGGCTGTCTTTTTGGGTGTTTCGAGCCAAAAGATACAATAAATATTTTATTTATTTAATCCAACAAATCCGGTCTTCTTTTATTAGTCCGTTTATAAGCCTCATCAGATCTCCATTCTTCAATTAATTTGTCATTTCCAGAGAGTAGAATATCTGGAACTTTCCAGCCATTGTATTCGGATGGTCTCGTATATATTGGTGGTGCTAAAATTCCATCTTGGAAAGAATCAAAAAGAGCTGAACTTTCATCTCCTAATACTCCAGGAAGTAATCTACCAATACTATCAACGATTATAGCTGCACCTAACTCACCTCCTGACAAAACATAGTCACCAATTGATATTTCTCTCGTAATAAAATGCTGGCGCACACGATCATCAATACCTTTGTAATGCCCACAAAGAAGTATAATATTTTCTTTTAGTGATAGATGATTAGCAATACCTTGATTGTAAGTTTCTCCATCAGGAGTCAGATAAATAACCTCATCATAATCGCGTTCTGATTTCAACTTATTTATACAAGTTTCTATTGGTTCTATCATCATAACCATTCCAGCACCACCACCATACTGGTAGTCGTCTATTTTATTCATTCTTCCAAGACCATATTTTCTAAGATCATGAACCTCAACATGAAGAAGCCCCTTATCAGAGGCTCGCTTCATTATACTATGACTAAATGGTCCTTCCAATAATTCTGGAATTACCGATATGATATCTATTCGCATACTATTCTATACCCAATAATTCGACTTCAAAAACTAATGTAGCATCTGGTCCAATAGCCGCTCCAGCTCCTCTCGAACCATATGCCAATTCAGAAGGTATAACCAATTTCCATTTATCACCTACATGCATCAATTGGAGGGCTTCTTGCCAGCCTTTTATTACTCCACCTACAGGAAACGATATTGGTTCTCCTCTATCAACAGAACTATCGAAGACAGTACCATCTATTAACATACCATGATAGTGTGTTTTTACTTTATCGGTCGCTTTTGGTCTAGGTCCTGTCCCACTTTTCAGCACTTCGTATTGCAATCCGCTTTCCGTAACTGTTACCTCTAATCTTTTGGCATTTTCTGCCATAAAGTTTTTACCTTCCATTTTTGATTTTTCCATTTTAATTTTTCTCATATCTGCTATATAACCTCTATAAAGTTCTTCACATTTCATTTCTGAAATAGCGGGTTTAGTACCTGTCAAAAAATCTTTTAATGCTTTTGCGACAACATCATCATTAATTTCTGTAATTCCTTGTTGTTTAAGTGACTTAGCAAACATCGCACCTACGCTATAAGATACTGAATCTAACTTGTTTGATAAATTTTGTGCTAATGCTATCGAACTTACTGATAAAAACAATGCAGTTACTATAGCCGAAATTTTAATTTTTTTAATTATCATTTTATTTTCTATTTTAATAATATACTATCCATTTATACAACCCCAAATATTACTTTTTTAGTTCAGTATAATACTTATAATAATATGGAATCGTTTCTATTCCTTTGTAAAAATTAAACAATCCGTAATGTTCATTGGGAGAATGAATATCATCACTATTCAATCCAAAGCCCATTAGAACTGTTTTTACATTTAATACTTTTTCAAATAAGGCTACAATAGGGATACTTCCTCCTCCTCTTACTGGAATAGGTTTTTTGCCATATGTTTTTTCCATCGCCATTGAGGCCGCTTTAAACTCTTTAGTATCTGTTGGTGTTACAGCAGCTTCTCCACCATGGTGCGGTGTAACTTTCACTTTTACACTTTTAGGAGCTATACTTTCAAAATGTTTTTGAAACAACTCCGTAATTATATCAGACTGTTGGTTGGGTACTAATCTCATCGAAATTTTTGCATATGCTGCGGCTGGCAGTACTGTCTTTGCCCCTTCTCCAATATATCCACCCCAAATACCATTTACATCTAAAGTTGGCCTTATAGAAGTCTGTTCGAGTACAGTATATCCCTTTTCTCCTTCTGTGGCTTCAATGCCTAATCCTTCTTTATAGTCATTAATATTAAATGGAGCTTCGTTCATTGCCGCTCTTTCTTCATCACTTACAACTAATACATCCTCATAAAAACCAGGAATGACAATATGATTTTTTTCATCCTTAAGAGCAGCAATCATTTCGCATAATATATTAATTGGATTACCCACGGCACCGCCATATACACCCGAATGTAAATCTTTATTAGGTCCTTTTACTTCTACTTCTAAATAACTTAACCCTCTCAAACCAGTAGTTACTGAAGGTACATCATTTGCAATCACAGAAGTATCGGATATTAATATCACATCACAGGCTAATTTTTCTTTATTTTCTTGACAAAATTTACCTAAATTCACAGAACCAACTTCTTCTTCACCTTCGATCATAAATTTTACATTACAAGGCAATTCATTATTAGCTACCATAGCTTCAAAAGCTTTGACATGCATATACATTTGTCCTTTATCATCACAAGATCCTCTTGCAAAAATAGCTCCTTCTGGATGTATTTTAGTTTTCTTTATTATTGGCTCAAATGGAGGACTGTCCCATAATTCTACCGGATCTGCTGGTTGTACATCATAATGACCATATACCAATATTGTAGGTAATGACTTATCAATTATCGTCTCGCCATATACTATCGGATGTCCTGCTGTCTCGTGAATTTCAACTATTTCACAACCAGCCTTTTCCAAACTTGCTTTTACAAATTCTGCTGTTCTAAATACATCATTGGCATAGGCTGGATCTGCACTCACTGAAGGAATTTTCAACAATTCCAGTAATTCTTCCAAAAACCTTTGCTTATTATCATTGATATACGACTGTGTGTTATTCATATAGTTGTTATATTATTTATAATTCGTTATTCCATTATACAAATTGGATAAGTAATAAACATTTGTATTTATTGAAACCTGTATAGAAAGGAATAATACTCTTACAAATTTCCAAGATCAATATTTATTTAATATCAAAAATAGTGCTGTTATTTAGTTATTACCAAATTAATAAAATCCTTTTATTAGCTTACGTACATTACTTCTTTTACAGCCTTGATTACTTTGGTTGCATTTGGCATATATTCTTCAACTAAAGTCGGTGCATAACCTAGATTTACATCTGCAGAATTGATTCGAGTAACGGGAGCATCAAGATAGTCAAAAGCATATTTTTGAATTTCGTATGCGATTTCTGCAGACACTCCACCATATGGCCATGATTCGTCTACTACGACTAATCGATTTGTCTTTTTTACAGAATTGACAATAGTATCAAAATCTAAAGGCCTAATTGTACGTAAGTCAATAACCTCAGCAGATATACCTTCTTTTGCCAACTTGTCCGCCGCTTCTTCTGCTACTAATATCATCTTATTATAGGATACTATTGTCACGTCAGTTCCTTCTCTTCTAACTCTTGCTTTACCAATTGGAGTCAAATATTCTCCTTCTGGCACTTCTCCTTTATAACCATAAAGTGATTCAGATTCCATCATACAAATTGGGTCATTATCCCTAATTGCAGATTTTAATAATCCTTTGGCATCAGCCGGATCAATACAAGATATAACTTTTAACCCCGGAGTATTGGCCATCCAAGATTCAAAAGTTTGTGAATGCTGTTGTGCCAATT
This sequence comes from Saprospiraceae bacterium, assembly GCA_036479655.1. Taxonomy (GTDB): domain Bacteria; phylum Bacteroidota; class Bacteroidia; order Chitinophagales; family Saprospiraceae; genus CAJXUU01. The sequence goes on along the minus strand of JAZGFO010000103.1, from coordinate 1,130 downwards.
GTCCTGCTGCACCAGATGGCCCTCTAAATACTATAGGACAACCAAATTGTCCAGCAGATTGGGATAAAGTTTTTGCAGCATTATTTACAATTTGATCGAAAGCTAAAACAGCAAAGTTCCAAGTCATAAATTCAATTATTGGTCTTAGACCATTCATTGCAGCTCCTACTCCAATTCCTGCAAAACCAAGTTCGGCAATAGGTGTATCTATTACTCGTCTTGGACCAAATTCTGCAAGCATTCCTTTGCTCACCTTATAAGCGCCATTGTATTCAGCAACTTCTTCTCCCATCAAAAAGACAGATTCATCTCTTCTCATTTCCTCAATCATTGCCTCATTGAGCGCATCTCTTAAATTTATAATTCTCGACATATTTGTATCATTTTATTAGTAGTTGCAAAACTAAGATTATTTCCAACAAAACCTTACGATAATTTGCAATTCTAATTAATCCATGGAAATACATTCTACTCATCTAAATTATAATGCTTTCATTATTGGATATTCATTTTTCATTTTCCATAAATTCATTTCGCTCTTCAACAGTATAGACTTTAGTTGATTTCAATTCTCCATCTTCAGTAAAGTTTTTCATATATTTATAATATTACCATCATCATATTACTTTTCCCAACATGGCTGACCATTATCGAAATAGATAAACTCTTTTCAAAAACTTGAGGAATTGTAATCCTTTTTCTAATCCAACATTTCATTTTCAAGCAACAATTGTTTTGCCTTTTCGATTTCATCTTTACTTACATACAATTCTATTACTCCTCCTAAAATACCTGCATACACAGTATCTTGCTTATTGATGACAAAGGATTCAATTCCAGCTTCAGTAAGTATGTGACGGGCTGTAACTATTTTAAGATTTGATACATTCATAAAAGCTAATGAGGTTTCCATAGTTTACATTTTTTAGTGTATGTTTAAAACACATTATTCCTGAAAAAAGTTTTATAAACATGCTAAAAATCAACTCATTAAGATAACTAAATTTCCACTCGCCGTTCGGGCGTTCATCTTTTTGTCTTGATGCAAAAAACGAACCAAAAAAAATCAAGTCTTGTATGAGCTCTTAACGCTCCTACCCTAAAAGCTAAACAGAAAAAACTCGCATTTA
>JAZGFO010000102.1:0-2301 GCA_036479655.1 Saprospiraceae bacterium | reverse complement strand
CAACACTTTTCTGTTCTTTACGCTTTTGCCATCCCTAACGCTAAGCTCATAAATGACACTCCTGTGTAATTAACAGTAGTTTTTTTTTTAATAGCACTATCCCCAAATGTCGTTTTAAATTCATTCGAAACCGTAACAACGCGTTCGCTTTTGAGAATACCTTATGATAAGCGTGGCGGTTTCTTCCTTTATGGAGTTAAAGGATTGCATAGAAAAAAATTATTTTTATATTTGTACCTTTGATGTTTTGAATCGGAAAAAACTATTAATTAGATGTATATGACACAAATTTTAAGAAAATCACTTATAATCATTTTAGCTGTATTTCTTTTTCTTTCCCTTGATGCTCAAGATAAATTGGCTTATAAAATTGTAAAAGGTGATGGAACGGATGCCACTTATAGCAATATGATAGATGATCTTGTCCAATATCAAATAGTAATGTTTGGAGAAGAGCACAATAATGCTATTTCACATTGGTTAGAATTAGAAATAACAAAAGATCTGCATGATACTGTTTCATTGGTCTTAGGTGCAGAAATGATAGAAGCGGATAATCAAGACGAACTTAATCATTACCTTAGTGATAGTATAAATGCTAAAGCATTAGATACATTAGCTAGATTGTGGTCAAATTACAAAACGGATTACAAACCTTTGGTAGATTTTGCAAAAGAGAATAAATTAAATTTTGTAGCAACAAATATTCCAAGAAGGTATGCTAAACTTGTTTACAAGAAGAGTTTTAACGGATTAGATAGTTTGACAAAAGAAGAGAAATCTTGGATTGCTCCACTGCCTATAAAATTTGATGCCAAGATAAAAACTTACAAAGAAATTCTTGTAATGATGGGTGACCATGGCACACCTGAACTAGTAGAAGCTCAAGCAATTAAAGATGCTACTATGGCACATTTTATATTATCAAACATGGAAGAAAACACTACATTTATTCACTATCATGGATGCTATCACTCTGACTATCAAGAAGGCATATTATGGCATATTGACAAAATGAATCCAAATATCAAACACATTAGTATCTCTACGGTTTCACAAGATGATGTGTCTGTGTTAGAAAAACAGTACATTGGTAAAGCTGATTATATAATAATAGTAGATAGTGATATGACTACTACATATTAACAACAAAGATGAGTAAACTATTAATAATTATATTTAGCGTATTATTATTTGCAAGTTGCAATCAATTTACTGATAGCAAAACGCTATACATTGCGCACACACTTAATCAAAAACACCCTGTACATCAAGGTATAGTCGCATTTCAAGAAGCGTTAGATAGTATTTCAAATGGTAAGCTTAAACTAAAGATTTTTCCCGATGGACAATTAGGTAGCGAAAGAGAAGTACTTGAATTATTGCAAATAGGAAGTATTGCAATGACAAAAGTGAGTGCTGCAGCAATGTCAAATTTTGCTCCCGAATATAAAGTACTTGGAGTACCTTACTTATTTAGAGATAAAAAACATATGTTTGACGTATTGGAAGGTGACATTGGAAAAGAACTTATGGAGAGTTCTTCGGCTTATCTACTCAAAGGTGTTTGTTTTTATAATGCTGGTAGTAGAAGTTTTTACACAACAAAAAAACCAATAAAAACTCCTGCAGATCTCAAGGGACAAAAAATAAGAGTTATGAATCACCAAATGTCAGTGGACATGGTAAATACTATGGGAGGCTCAGCAACACCAATGTCATATGGAGAATTATATACCGCACTCCAACAAGGTGTCGTAGATGGTGCAGAGAATAATCCACCATCATTTGTATCATCGAATCATTATGAAGTAGCAAAAAACTATACGATTGATGAACATAGTTCTATACCCGACGTGGTAGTAATCAGCACTAAATATTGGGATTCGCTGACAAAAACAGAGCAAGAATGGCTCACAAATGCATCAAAAATATCAGTGAAAGCTCAAAAAAAATATTGGGATGATTCTGTAGAGAAATGTATGAAAATATTAAAAGATGCTAATGTAAACATTATAAGACCAGATAAATCTATTTTTAGTGCTAGTGTATCATCATTAGTTGAAAATTTTACAAAAGATAAAAAAATGAAAGATTTGGTTGCAAAAATTAAAGCAAAGTAAATTTATTATAATATAAAGGAGGATGGATAAGGTACTCAAAGACAAAAGAGCTAATGAAATAAATCACTAACTCTCTTGTGGCATGGGCAGGACAAATAAATGTCTAACCAACATTTCTTTAGCTTTATCGTGCATAACTATATAACGCAAAATAATACAAATAAAATCAAAATTGCAA
>JAZGFO010000101.1:0-11886 GCA_036479655.1 Saprospiraceae bacterium | reverse complement strand
AATGACATGAATAATACTGATTCAAAATCATTTCAAAATCATTGTCCTTCTGTAAGTCTACGAGAAAATAGACGAGTGGCCGAAATTGGAAATGGTTCTGATCCTCATTGGCATCAGACTACAGATAAAATGAGCACATTTTCAGATGATGATGTAAGATTGGCCTTTAATTCATTGCAAAGTACGCTAGGATTCCTAACCGAATTAACAGGAGCCACCATAGTAAACGACCAGTGTATGAATGTATTTACTGATACTGACAATGACGGCATAGCTGATGCAGTCGATAACTGCCCCAATACCCCAAATTCATCACAAGATGATCAAGATAATGATGGTTTTGGAGATGTATGTGATTCTTGTATTGCACTAGATAATACATTAATTGGTACTCCATGTAACGATAATGACCCATGCACCTCAGGAGAGTTATATGATAATAATTGTGGGTGTACTGGTGGCACTTTTGCTGATGATGACAATGACGGTATATGTGATGCCAATGATCAATGTCCGGGTGCTAATGACAACTTAATAGGAACAACATGTGATGACGGCAGTGCTTGTACTATTAATGATATATATGACACAAACTGTCAGTGCTCAGGCACTCCCTTATCAGATTCTGACAATGATGGTATATGTGATTCCGAAGACCAATGCCCCGGCATTAATGATGCATTAATAGGATCTTCTTGCGATGATGGGGATGCCTGTACTACAGGGGAAGTTTATGATGATAATTGCAATTGTTCAGGAGGTATAACTACTGATTCAGACAGCGATGGCATATGCGATGCACAAGATCCATGCCCTAATGACCCATTTGACATTTGTGATTTACCTTCTTATTGCAGCAGTAAAGGAAGTTCTACTCAATATGAATTTATACAATCAGTAAATATCGATAATATCGATAATGACTCAGGTAACAATAATGGATATAGTGATTTTACTTCCATTCATACCAACTTAACTCCTGGGATGAGTTATGACATTGTGCTTACACCAGGTTTTTCCGGATCAGCATATTCTGAATATTGGAAAATTTGGATTGATTATAATGTAGATGGAGATTTTTCTGATTCTGGAGAAGAAGTATTCACTGCCAATGGAAACGGTGTCCTCAATGGTTCTGTTTTAATCCCAGCAAATACAAGTCTTGGTTCCAAAAGAATGCGAGTTTCAATGAAATACAATAGCAACTCATCTTCTTGCGGAGATTTTGATTTTGGTGAAGTTGAAGATTATACAGTTGTAATAAAAACATCTTGCAATGTTGGTGTTTCATGTGATGATGGTGATGCTTGTACTGAAGGCGAGGCGTATGATAGCAATTGTAACTGTACTGGAGGTGTAACTGTTGATACCGATAATGATGGTACTCCCGATTGTAACGATGGTTGTCCTAATGATGCCAATAAAATAGAAACGGGACAATGTGGTTGTGGAATTGCTGACACAGATTCTGATAGCGATGGGACTTCTGATTGTAATGATGCTTGTCCTAATGATGCTAATAAAATCTCTATTGGGCAATGCGGTTGTGGTGTTTCAGATATAGATTCTGACAGCGATGGGACAGCTGACTGTAACGACGAGTGTCCTAATGATGCCAACAAAACCATTGCAGGAGAATGTGGCTGCGGCATAGCTGATAATGATACTGATAACGACGGTACTGCTGATTGTAATGACAGCTGCCCTAATAGTGCTACTGGTGATAGTGACGGTGATGGAGTTTGTGATGATTTGGACATTTGTAATGGTTTTGATGACAGCTTAGACGCTGACAATGATGGTATTCCTGATGGTTGTGATAGTTGTCCAAATGATTCTGACAGTGATAATGATGGAGTATGTGATGACCTTGATATATGTAGTGGATTTGATGACAACTTAGATGCTGATAACGATAGTATTCCTGATGGTTGTGACAGCTGCCCTAATAGTGCCTCTGGTGATAGTGACGGTGATGGAGTTTGTGATGATTTGGACATTTGTAATGGATTTGATGACAACTTAGACGTTGACAATGATGGTACTCCTGATGGTTGTGATAGTACCCAAGGTAGCTGTACCCTTGGAACATCATGTACAAGTACAGATCCATGCATGACAAATGCTGTATTTGATACAAATTGTCAATGTGTTGGCACTCTGATTGATGCTGATAATGACGGTATATGTTCGGAGCAAGATCCTGACGACAATGACCCTTGTGTACCCAATCAGTCTTCTGCATGTAATACTTGCCAAGAAATAATATCTGATGGTTTTGAATCAGGGTTTGGAAACTGGATAGATGGAGGTTCGGATGCATATCGTACCAATGCCAATGCCAATACAGGGACTTGGGCCATTGGTCTTCAAGACAATAATACAACAGGAACAATTACCTCTCAAGCTCTTGATTTAAGAGGATTTTCTGAGATAACTGTAGATTTCTCATATTATGTAGTGAGCTTTGATAATGCGAATGAAGATTTCTGGTTACAAATATCAAATAATGATGGACAGTCTTACTCTACGGTAGAAGAATGGAACCTTACAGATGAATTTAATAATAATCAACGTAAGAATGATAGCGTTACAATAGCAGGTCCATTTTCACAAAATACACGCCTTAGATTTAGGTCAGATGCCAGTGGCAATGCCGATGATGTGTATCTTGATGACATAGTAGTAAATGGTTGCGGAGCTGATAATAGCTGTACAATTGGCAACAGTTGTGACGACGGGGATAATTGTACTATAAATGATGCTTATAATGCACAATGTGTATGTACAGGCACTTTGACAGATAATGATAATGATGGAATTTGTATAGGAGATGATCCAAACGATAATGATCCATGTGTGCCTAATGAATGCCAATCATGTACTGAGCTAGATTCGGAAGGATTCGAATCTGGATTGGGCATTTGGAATGACGGTGGTAGCGACGCCTTCAGATTGTCTAATTCTGGTTTTGCTAATAATGGGTCATATTCATTCAGGATTAGAGATAATTCTGGATCAAATTCATCAGTTTTCACTGATCCTATGGATTGGAGTTCATATGCTACAGCGAATGTACATTTTTCATATTTTGCAAATAGTATGGAAAATAATGAAGATTTCTTTTTAGAAATATCAACAAATGGAGGGTCTTCGTTTTCTGTGTATCAAGAATGGAATTCTGGGACAGAATTTACAAATGGTGTTCGATATAATGAGACCATAGAAATTTCAGGCATAACATTTACAACCAATGTAGTCATCAGATTCAGATGCGATGCTACCGCTAACGGTGATCAAATCTACTTAGATGATATAATAATAGAAGGTTGTGGTGTGAATAATATCATTGCCAATGAAATAAAAACCAATGCAAGAAGTCACTCTGATAAATCTGGCCTCGTCTCTGTTACTATTATGCCTAATCCTGTAGCAGAATGGTTAACTATAGATGGAGTAAAAAAGAATAATGTAGCTTTTGAGATTTACAATACTGCTGGAGTAAGATTGATAAAATCAAATTTTTACAGACCAAGTATTAATGTCTCAAAACTGGAAAATGGCCTCTACTTTATCAGGTTATCAATAGATGGTGAGCAGGTTATTAAGAAATTTATAAAAGGGCGATAAGAGATTTTTTGAAAAATAAAGGTGATTTTTTTAGCTCAATATTTTAGAGAATTCTAAATGAGCAATATTGAAAAGCAAGCACTTTTAACTGAATTTAATATTCGTTGTATTCATCCCTATATAAAAAAATTGGCCTTGCCATGACCAAGGACCAACAAATTATATCTACTATCTTTGTAACTACTCAGGTGGGTGCTTTTGAGACCTGTCTGCTAAACAGGCAGGTAAAAGGTTTTTATTTTTATTAGGCGAGGCTCATTTTTATCAGCATAGCAGAGCTATTATTATAAAAATATGCGAAGACTATTGGAAAAAGATTTTTTTTTAGCCAAAATTGACTCTACCTGAGTAGTGACCTATATTTTACTCTCCCTTTCTAGCTACACCAGAAGACTGATAATCCTCCCAACTCATTTTTTTATATTGCTCTTCTTTAGCAAAAGTCAATTCTTTTTTCAATTGGGGTGGTTTTTTAAATCCTGGGGAAATCATAATTCTAGCAAATGCCTCATCCAATAATACAAAAGCAGGATAACCCAACCTACCATCTAATAGAGCATATGCCAATTGATGTACTCCTCGCCTACCCTGTGCAATAAACTTAAACTCAGTACCATTAAAATCAATTTGTTTTTTTTGTTCTGCATTAAATTTTACAGCGTAGAAATTATCGTTGAGATATTTCACTATTTCAGGATTTTTAAATGTACTGGCATCCATTTTTTTACACCAACCACACCAGTCGGTATAGATATCTACAAATACTTTTTTAGGATTTGTTTTTCCTAATTCTGAAGCCTCTTCCCAACTGTACCATTTTATATCTTGACCTGAAAGTGGAGCTAGAATAAACAATAGAAATATACTAATTATGATCTGACGCATGATATTTTATTTATATGTAACAAATATAACGTCTTTGGGAATAGGAAAGTGTTAGGATTCTGTTGTAATTAGGTATTTATTTGTTGGATATACGACTGTCTGTTCATGAAACGGGGAACCAATAGATAAACGGTAAAATGCGGACTGTGTAATAAAACATAAATTTCAATAGAATTTGTACTACTTTTTCTTTGTCACAATATGGCTTAACGCAATAGTATTATAAAACAACTTAGCCTTCTATACAGTTAAACCTATCGAATTTATTTTATGAATTATCAAGAAATAATCAACTATTTATTCGGCATGTTGCCCGTATACCAAAATCAGGGCAAGACTGCAATAAAAAAAGACTTAACTAACATTATTAAGCTGTGTAGTGTTTTAAAAAACCCACAAGGTCAATTTAAAACTATCCATGTAGGTGGTACCAATGGTAAGGGTACTGTGAGCCACATGATTGCTTCGATTTTACAAGAAGCAGGTTATAAAGTAGGGCTGTACACATCTCCGCACTATGTGGATTTTAGAGAAAGAATAAAAGTAAATGGAGTCTATATTTCTAAAAATAAGGTTGTCACTTTCGTAAATAACTCAAAAACATTAATAGAACAAGTGAAACCTTCATTTTTTGAAGTTACTGTGGCGATGGCTTTTGATCATTTTAGAAATGAGAATGTAGATTTTGGTGTGGTGGAAGTAGGCTTAGGTGGGCGATTAGATAGTACAAATATAATAACTCCTGAGCTATGTGTAATCACAAATATAGGAATGGATCACATGAATCTGCTGGGCGATACAATTACTCTTATATCAAAAGAAAAAGCAGGAATAATAAAAAAAGATATTCCTGTGGTCATAGGTGAATACGGCTCCGAATCAGCAGCTATCTTTAAAGAAACGGCAAAAAAAAAGAATGCTGATATCATCTTTGCTTCAGATCATTGGAAAGTGAACAGGAACAACGACTCAGACATTTTTACAAACAAAAAAGGAGAAATATTCAAACTTGCACATATAAATAATGGGCCTTTTTCAATTAAAAACAAAACGACCGTTATTACCGTTTTTCAACACAAACCGTTATATGTCAATAGTATACATATTATCAATGGAATTGATAAATTTATTTCTGCCACCAATTACAAAGGTAGATGGCAATATATAAATCAAGACCCTATCATATTATTAGACAGTGGTCATAATGAGCATGCCTTATCTAAGTCTCTAGCATATTTGAGTGATTTGGAGGTTGGTAATATTCATTTTGTATTAGGTTTCGTCAATGGTAAAAACATAATTGAAATTATTAAACTTCTTCCAAAAAATGGTAAATACTATTTTTCAAAACCTAAGATCTTCAGAGGAGCCAAAGTATCTTCATTTGAGAATATTATTATAGATAAGAATCTCAATTTTAATACTTACATCTCGGTTAACTCAGCTCTTTTAGCAGCAAAAAGAACTTGTAGTAATAAGGACATGATCTTTGTAGGAGGGAGCAGTTTTGTAGTAGGAGAAGTGCTAGAAAATATTGAACAAAGTTGATAATCCGGACATAATGTTGTATTCTTGTGTCAAATGTCGTGATTATGTCAAAAAAATATACACATTCTCAACAAGATCCTCCTATTGTAAGCGATTGTCAAGTTGAGTATAATATATCATCAGTCACTAATGATTATCATCCTATCCTAGCCTTTAGCAACCTAGAGTATATCAGCACAAATGTTATTAAAATAATACAAAAAGGGCTTCCTAAAAGTATACTCTATTTCCTGACTGAGCACCTAAATGTAAGTATGGATCGTATCAGTGACTTAATTCATATATCTCACCGTACGCTCCAGAGAAAAAGTGATAATGACCTCTTGGGAATTCACATTTCCGAGCATATTGTAGCTATAATAAAAGTAATAAAAAGAGGAAAAGTAGTCATTGGCTCAGAATCTGCTTTCAAAGAATGGGCACATGCTAAATTACCTGCTCTCGAAGAAAAAACTCCAATAGATTATATGAACACTTCGTTGGGGTGTGCACTACTTACTCGCATTCTAGGTAGAATTGAGCATGGTGTATATTAATTATTGTAACGACTCAGGCATGATCAATTTTGGTTAAAAAAACTCTTTTTCCGTTATCCTGCGGCTATTATCACCTCAATAGCTCTGCTATTAGAGCTCAAATGAGCCTTGCCAAACAAAAAGGCAGTAATCTTTTAACTCAAAAGCACCCACTTGAATAGTTACTAATTATTTTCTTACTTTAATTTATGAAAGTTTATCGTATTGCCAGATGGGCAAATCTTGAAGATCTCAGCGGGTTTGGTGCAGAAAAATATGGGGGAAGATGGAATGCTGAGGGTTATTCTATGCTGTACACTTCTATAAACCTCTCTCTTGCTGTTCTAGAAATTTTAGCCAATACAAAAAGGAGGCTCATCAATGAGGAATACGGATATATTGAAATAGAAATTCCGGAAAATGTTCAAATTAAAACAGTAAAACCTATATCAATGCCAAATTTTTGGAGGAATGCTAGCTACTCACATGATACTATTAGTAAAGGTACAGATTGGATTAAATCAAACTCAAGCCTAGGATTGTCGGTACCTTCTGCTGTCCTCTCACAAGAACGAAACATCTTAATTAATCCGAGACATAAAGACCACCAATCTCTTAAAATTACTATAAAAGGAAAACTTAATATTGATGGCCGGGTAACAAAAAGTGCATAATGACTATTAGGCGAATATAGTCCGAAATAAAAACAGTTTAACACAACTGCTTCAACAAAGTTTAACAATATAGGCTACATAATACGCAAAGGAGAGGAGAGGAGAAAGCGAATTAAACTTTGGTTTTTACAAAAAAAAAAACTCGAATTTCTGTAAATTTTTTATTCCAAAACTCTAGCAGCTATCTTTCTCTTTAAAAAAAACCACACCTCGTCTTGGACTTCTTTCCAATGTTCATTTCTATATACGGATCCCAATACATGACCTCCTCTTTCAAAAGTATCCCACTCTATATCACCTGTAAAAGATCCTATTTCTTCTTTAAACCTCATAATAGCTTCGACCGACACTGTGTGGTCATGCTCCTCATCATTTTTATAATAATATCCGCAATATACCGGTGTCTTAATGGCATTAAACACATCATCTGTCATGGTTTGATCTATCAATGATTGTAGGGCTATCAATCCATTATTATGAGCTAGTGATGTCCAGTATTTTGTAGAAGGATTCTCACTTTCAGAATTTCTCTTAGTGTATTCTCCCACCAACTGATAGGTCAGAAATCTGCCCCATGGCCCAGTCATAAGAGAAGCAGATTTTGATGCCAGAGCAATATTAGGCGATAACAGAACAAGTGCCTCAATATCAGAATCTCCTGAAGCGAGGTAAATCGCCAAAGTCCCCCCTGTAGAACATCCCATAAGAATCACCTTTTTACCAATACTTTTACCTATAGCGATGGCTTCTTTTGCACTGTTGACAAGCAGTTGTGGTGTCAAATCCTTCATGGCATTCTGGTAATGGACTCCATGCTCTGGAAGGCGTGGAAGATAAAGGTTGGCATGAAGGCTATCCGCTAAATTAAGATGTATGGGATGCCCTTCACCTTGACTTGCTGTAAAGCCGTGAAGGTATACAATGCTATATTCAGTTATAGCCGGAATACTATCAGCCCAAACAATTCGAGCTTCGTTATCGGGTTTCAAATATTCTACTTTTGATTCCCGGTTTGATACAAATTCATTGAGCGTTTTTATATCAAACTCTTGGGTTGAAGGGTGGTTGTCCACATGTTCAAAATGTGGCTTTGGTCCAAGAAAAAAACCTATTATCAAAACTAATAATAATGTCAATATAGCTTTTGCTATTTTTTTTATCATATCACATTATTTTTTCTAATGAAAAAATTTAAAGCAAGAAATATAGAAAATTTGTAACTACTAATGTATATGCTTTTGTGGCCTGTCTGCCAAGCAGGCAGGTAAAAAAATATCTATTTTCCTAATTGAGGCTCATTTGGGCTTGAAATCGAAGATAGGGCTACTTAAATCGTGCATACGGTATCGTTAATGTAGATTCGATAAGGAATGATGAAGGAATGAGTTATCAATCAAGATTCATTAGCACATAAAATATGTGTAACTACTCAGGTGAGTGCTTTTGCGATAAAAATTTGTTATTTTATTTTTAGACGAGGCTCATTTTTACCAGAATAGCAGAGTTGTTGTTATAAAAATAGCCGAAGAATAATGAAAAAAGAACTTTTTTTAGCCAAAATTGGCTCCGCCTGAGTAGTTACCAAATAAATTAATAATAGCACAGTGGCGAGTGGGTACAAATGAGTATCCCATTGACCCAAAAGTAATCACTCACCAGAAAAATATTCTACTCATCATTGACACTATCTTTCATTATGTTAGATTTTATCTTTTTGTAAAAAAAACATTAAACCATCTTGCATTACAACAGTCTCATTAATACACTAAACCTTCTTATTAAACATGATAAAGTTAAAAATCATTTTTATTATTACCAGCATGCTCATTCTTTTGACAGCTTGTAACAAAGAAGAATCAAACAATCCCATAGATGAAAGTGAAGTAAGCAACACAGTAAATTATACATATAATAATAATCAAACTATTCAATACAAAATGGATGTAACAGTCCAAAATCCTGATTTGCTGAGTTATGATGTGTATTACAATGACGAAACAAGCCAGTTAAGACCAGCGGTAATATGGGTACACGGTGGTGGCTGGGCTATAGGAGATAAAACCAACAATTTTTATGACAAAAGAAAATATTTCGAATCATTGGGCTATGTTCTTTTTTCTATTAATTATAGATTAACTCCAGTAGGCACCGATGGAAAACCCAATGAATTATTGAATAATAATCGTATTAAATTTCCTACTCATCCTCAAGATGTTGCTAGTGCTGTAAGTCATATTTATAAAAATATTGAAAACTATGGAGGAGATAAGGAAAAAATGGTCATACTTGGCCATTCAGCAGGAGCTCACTTATCCACACTCATTGCTACTGATCCTCAATATTTGGCTAAATACGGATTAAATCCAAAAGATGTTTTTAAAGGCGTTGCAAACTTTGACACTGAAGCTTATAACATCACTCAACATTTTATGGATTTTGGAATAACCCCAACCAATAATCAAGCAACTGTGGAGGTTGATCATTTTTTAGATAATGACCCATCAACTGCTTATCACCAAACGGTAATTACTTATCTTAATGCATTTGGGGGAAATGGAAACAACTGGGCCAAAGCTTCTCCTATTAACCATTTGAATCATTCAAACAAACCAAATAGATACTTTTTCTACTATCAAGATATTGCTACTTCAAATCAAAAAAGGGTCGATATTATTGAAAAATTTATTGCCACTCTGAATGATGGAACGAATCAAGTGGTTTCGAACAAAACACCTTTTAAACACAATATCATTAATCAAAGAATAGGGCAAACTAACAAAATGACTGATAATTTAACCAGTTTTTTATTGAGCTCCTTCAATTAAATGTAGTTCCCGAATTGTAATACCACTCAACACTTTCGGACTGATTACAACTTCGATATTATTCTTTCTAGTTCAAGTATTGTTTTGGTATTGAAGTATTAAGGTTTTGAAATTGCACCTGTTTTGAAAGACACAGACGATTGGGACTTACTCCTCTACTAATGTTTAAGGAAGCTTCCCGTACATCTAGCATTGCAAAGTCAGGAGTACTGATCCGTATGGAAGTATTTGTAACAATATGTAGCCTAAAAGTATTACAAAAAAGCTCTGTCAATTTATCTTTATCAGGCTCTTTTTTAATTACTTGAATGCAGGTTATAAAAACCTTTATGCTAGAGAAGTAATCATTCTTAATAGATCTTGATTAACGAAAAAGATTATGCCAAGCTTTTACCTCTACCTTAGTCCGAGATTGATCTCGAATACCACCATAGATCAAGTTTTTAAAAATAGGGCTTTCACGACTTATTTTTTCGAAGTAGTCTAAGCCTTTAAAATGGTCAGTTTTTATTGTCGATGACGATTTTATCTCTATTATATCCAAATTGCCCTGATCATTGAGAGAGAGGAGATCAACCTCATGGCCTTTAGAATCTCTCCAAAACCAATATTCTTTAAATAGTGCTTCATGAGCACTTTTTTTCTTGAATTCTGTAATGATTAAATTTTCAAATATTGCACCCCACGAGGAGTGAGTAGTTTGCAAATTTCCATTTCTTATGCCAAGGAGGTAGCTTAATACTCCTGTATCCCAAAAGTATAATTTAGGGCTTTTGATAACCCGCTTTGCGTAATTTTTATAGTAAGGTTGTAGAAAATGAATGATGTAACTTGTCTCCAATATGGATAGCCAATTGCGTAACGTTGTATGACTCACACCTACATCTCTAGCCATATGATTATAATTCACAAGTTGTCCCGCTCTCGAAGCACATATTTTTAAGCACTTTCGAAATGAGTTATTGTCGTGAAGATTTATTAGTTGTGTGACATCACGATTAATATATGTAGTAATATAATTAGCATAGTATCTGGTAGCATCTATTTCTCTATTATATATAGCAGGATAAAAACCTTTGGCGCATAATTTGTAAGGGTCTTTAGGTAGTAGTTTGTTCAATCTCAATTCGCTCAAATCTAATGGCAATAATTCAAGGATATCTGCCCTTCCTGCCAAACTCTGTGTAATCCTCTCCATCAAATTAAAATTTTGAGACCCTGACAGTATGTACTGCCCCATAATGCCACTATTGTCAACTATTCCCTGTATATATGAGAACAACTTAGGTACATTTTGCACCTCATCCAATATGACTTTAGTATCATATTCTGATAAAAATCCCCGTGGATCATCCTCCGCATAGGCACGGTTATCAGGGTCTTCGAGAGAAACATAACGATAGTCTTTTAAACTTCTTAATAATGTAGTTTTCCCTGATTGTCTTGGACCTGTAACTACTGTAACTGGGTATTCTAAAATACTCCTTTGTAATGACTTGAGTGAAGTGCGGTGAATCATGCTAATAAGATAATATTTTGCGTAAAGGTATAAAATATATTCAGATTACACCATTAATATATTCAGATTACACCATTATAATATTCAAAATACACCATTACTATATTCAAATTACACCATTACTATATTCAAATTACACCATTACTATATTCAAATTACACCATTATAATATTCAGATTACACCGTTACTATATTCAAATTACACCATTACAATATTCAGATTACACCAATTAAATATTCAGATTACACCAATTAAATATTCAGATTACACCATTATAATATTCAAATTA
>JAZGFO010000100.1:0-2421 GCA_036479655.1 Saprospiraceae bacterium | reverse complement strand
CTTAATATTAGTCCAACTCACTACCAAAAATTCCCAGTCTCGATGTCTGATATAACAAGTTTATTGACTTTATTTATTCTGCTCTTAGTTGTTGTGTCTCATTTGACATTGTACAAAACTAGAAAAGTTTCCTATTTGTTAACCGCTATTCTAGCGTCATTATTTCCGGTCCTGCATATTATTCCATTGTCTATAAGGGAAAATATAATACACGAGCGGTTTGTTTTATTTCCTGTCGCTATAACTATCCTATTGAGTCTAAATCTCTTTTGTCAAAATAAGTACCAATTGACAAATATATTCAAAAAAACAATATTTTTCTTATTTTCACTTCTACTAGTAACTAATATCGCTAATACACTGCTAACCATACCTCTTTGGAAAAATAACTTAACCCTTTGGACTTGGGCGTCTACAATTGACCCTGAATCGCGAATTGCCAGAATGAACTACGCCATAGAGCTATGCAACATTGGCAATACAAAAATTTCACTACCCATTGTGGACACTCTCATAAAAGAACAAGCAAGTTCCAAATTGTTTATTACGAAAGGAGGTTGTTTAGCTAATGAAGAGAAGTTCTCAGATTCTGAAGTTGCCTATTTACAAGCGTTAGAGTATAAACTCGACTCGGGAGAAGATTATGCAAGAATACTTATCGCTTTGGCTACAGTACAACTTAAGCAAAATAAATTGAAAGACATAGAGTATTTATTGGATAAGTCTCTTATGATTTCGCCTCGAAATCATAAAGCATTTTTTCAATATCATAATTACTACTTTACAAAAGGAAATTTCAAACGGGCAAAAGAAAAAATTGATTTAGCAATTAAATTTTCCGCCTCTAAAGAACAAAAAAATTACTATTTAGATATTAAAAGTAAAGCTATAATCGAAAAATAATATAAATTGATTGGAGTTTTGATTAAATGCCAGCAACATTTTCTAAATACTATTTGTTTGTATTGTCAATAACTACTTTACTTATCTATTCTGCGGTATTAGACAATAGATACATTTGGGATGATTTCGAATATATTGAGATACTAAAGCTACATGAAAAAGATCAACTTTTATTCAATGCATTTAGCGAGTCTTTCTATATCTCAGATAATTATTATCGTCCGATAGCCATATTCAGCATTCTCTTCGAAGCTAAATTTAGTAATGCAAACCCATTTTGGGGCCACCTGACCAATCTCCTTTTTCACATTTTCAACTCCGTACTTATCTATTTAATATCTAATAGTATATATGCTAGGAGTAACATCATACCTAAAGAGAAATCGAAAACTGTCGCTTTATTCTCAAGTTTGTTTTTCGCGATGAATCCGAACCTCATCGAATCTGTTTCTTGGATATCAGGTAGATTTGATTTGATGGTCACATTATTTTCATTGCTAATTATCTATATTGTGATATGCAAACAGGATAACAAATTCAGTTTTCTTTTGGTTTCGACATGCTACTTGATAGGTGCTTTAACTAAAGAAATGATCGTTGCCCTACCCTTGAGTATATTCACACTTTTAATTTTTTGTAAAAGGCCTTCTAATAGTATAAATAATACTTACATTCTTATGAAGCACAAATTCGTATACTTGTATCCTATCATAATCGGAGGACTCGCATATTTAATTATCCGGTATTTCGCACTCGGATATCTTGTGATTGCTGAGGAAAACCAATATAAAATGCCATTCACGGATAGTTTAGAACACGTCCACATCGTCATAAAAACCATTGGTATCTATATTATTAAACTTGTCTTACCTTTCAACAATATATCTCCTATTCATCAATTTCCAGAAAATAATGATTGGTGGGATCTATATACAGTAGTAGGTCTATTATCCATTGGAGTAACGATAATAGGATTATTTTTTAAAATATCTATACAGATATCCTTGATTATTTTGATATATTTTACTGCATTGCTTCCTGTTCTCAACATTATACCCGCAGGCATAGGTTTAAATATTGTGCAGGAACGTTTTTTAACTTTACCACTTGCATTGGTCTCTTGTGTTATAGGTATACCAATCTATTCTTTTATTCAAAACCTTTCCTCATCATTACACAAATATCTCTACGGCGTAATTGCATTTTGGCTTTTACTTAGCGCGATGACCATTCATTCAATTGTGCCTATGTGGAAGAATAATGACATATTTTGGATTTGGAATATAAAATCGCACCCCAACTCCTATATAGCAAATAATAATTATGCTGCCTTACTGTTTAGCAATGGACAATACACTAACTCCCTTAAGGTGTTTAAAACTAGTTACGAATTAAATCGCACAGAAGCAGCTCTAAAGATGATCGCAAGAATTTATTTGCTAACAAAGGAATTTAGTAAAGCAGAAATATCCTATAATGAACTTTTGAAAAATCATCCTACTACTACTTCTAGAGCTT
>JAZGFO010000099.1:0-8280 GCA_036479655.1 Saprospiraceae bacterium | reverse complement strand
CATGAAATTAATAAAACCATTTTTTACAGTTTTCTTAGTAATAGTTAGCATCTCAAGTACTATAGCACAATATACGCAATCCATAAAAGGAATAGTATATGATACAGATTCAGAGATGCCATTAATCGGTGCCAATGTTGAGGTGATTTCAGCGGATGGCATGTTGGGTACTGCTACTGATATTGACGGCAAGTACGTTATCGAAAATGTGCCTCTCGGAAGACATACAATACAAGTAAGTTATTTGGGATACAACTCAGTAACTATTCCTAATATAGATGTAAATTCTGGAAAAGAAGTAATCATGGATATTACATTATCTGAATCTGTAAATACCCTAGATGAAATAACAATTACATCCAAAACTTCAAAAGACCGTTCCGTAAATGAAATGGCAAGTATAAGTGCTACAACGTTTTCGCTCGAAGAAGTTACGAGATACAGTGGAGGACGTAATGATGTAAGTAGATTGGTGAGCAACTATGCCGGAGTAGCTACAGCAGATGACTCTAGAAATGATATTGTGATAAGAGGCAATAGTCCATCAGGAGTGCTATGGAGATTAGAAGGTGTACCTATTCCGAGTCCTAATCACTTTAGCACATTAGGTACAACTGGCGGTCCTGTAAGTGCATTAAATACAAATCTTTTAAATAATTCTGATTTTATTACATCTGCATTTCCTGCTGAATATGGAAATGCTTTGTCAGGAGTTTTTGATGTCGGATTTAGAACTGGTAATAAAGACAAGTACGAATTTACTGCCCAATTAGGCGCTTTTAGTGGCTTGGAAGTTATGATAGAAGGTCCGTTAAATAAGTCCAAAACAGCATCTTTTCTGGTTGCATATCGGCACGCATTTACGTCTGTTGCTGGCACTTTAGGATTGGATATCGGGACCAATGCTGTTCCTAATTATAGAGATCTTACTTTTAATATAGACTTAGGGCAAAGTGCAATAGGAAGGTTTACAATTTTTGGGATAGGTGCATCTAGTGATATTGATTTTTTAGGAATAGAAATTGATTCTACAGATATATTTGCGGAGTCAGATGCCGATAGCAGAGTGAAGTCAAATATCAATATAGGTGGAATAAAACACAATCTAATACTTAGTAATAAGAGTTATCTAAAAACGGTGCTTTCGGTATCACAAAATGAAAACCAATTTATTCAAGATAGATACTTGGATGATACTTATACAAATAGCTATGCAAATACTGAAGTCAATGATAAAACAAAGCGAATCGCACTTACTAGTTATTACAATATCAAACATAATGCAAAAATGACAACAAGAGCAGGAATCACTATCGAACGACAAACATTAATATCTAATGTAAGAGATAGGGAAGGAAATCCTGATTTAGATATGGATGGTCTTCCTGATTGGCAACAATTTAGAGATGTAGATGGCAATATCAATATATATCAGTCCTATATACAATCAAAATATAAATTTACAGATAAGATGACGCTAAATTTGGGCTTTCATGCCCAATACTTGGAGCTAAATAATGATTTTATCATAGAACCAAGAATGGCATTCAAGTACAATGTTACTGAAAAATCAAGTTTTAATATAGGTTATGGTCATCATAGTCAAATACAACCCTTGCCAATTTTATTTATACTTTCTCATGATAACATGGGCGTTCTTTCCCCACAAAATCAAGCTTTGGACTTTACCAAAGCACATCATTTTGTACTAGGTTATGATTACCGTCCAGCTCAAAACTGGCGAACCAAAATAGAAACTTATTATCAACATCTATATGATGTACCTGTTGATCATTTTGAATCAACGTTCTCCTTATTAAGTGCTGGTGCAGACTTTGTATTTCCCGAAGTTGGTAGATTAGTTAACAAAGGTTCAGGAAGAAATTATGGTATAGAGCTTACAGTAGAAAAATTCTTTAGTAAAGGATATTATGGACTATTTACTGGGTCTTTATTCCAAAGCAAGAGTACTGGTAGTGATGGTATCGAACGAAATACAGCATTTAACAATGAATATGTCATTAATGCTTTGGCAGGGAAAGAATGGAAAATTAATAATAAATATAGCCTTACTACTGATTTTAAAGTTTCGACTTCAGGAGGTAGATATTATACTCCTATTGATATTGAAGCATCCCAATTATTAAAATCTGAAGTCAAAAACCATGCTTTAGCATTTACAAAACAATTAGATCCATATTTCAGATTAGATCTGAAAATTGGATTTAAAATAAATAGCAAAAAAGGATTTACTCAAACATTTGCCATGGATTTTCAAAATCTAACTAATAGAAAAAATCCTTTTACCAGAAGATACAACCGAGGCACAAATGAAGTAAATACAGTACTTCAATCAGGATTCTTTCCAGATATTTTATGGAGAATACAATTTTAATTATTATATATATAAGGTGAAATACATTGATTTTCTATTTTGGAGCACTTGAATTGACTTTATTAATACTTTTTTGTAATACACAAGACAATCTTTATTGGCTAATAACGTATAAGATTGTATCATTGCAAAAAGTAAAATTGTTAAGGATGGATATTAAAATTAGACATACACTATTATCATTTATAATACTTATTTCGTTAAGTATAATTTCTTGTGGAGATGATAAGAAAATTGAAAAAAAACCAACACCATTAGGTAATGATCTCATAGTCCAACTTACAAAAGAGTTGGATAAAAATCCGAAAAACAAAGAATTACTTTTCAATAGAGCAAATGCATTATATGAAATCAATGAATATGAAGCTTCAATAAAAGATTTGGAAAGCGCTATGCGTATTGATTCTCTTAATCCAGATTACTTTCATCTTTTAGCTGATAATTATTTGGATTATTATAGATCAAGAGAAGCACTTGCTACTATGCATAAAGTAGTACAAATGTATCCCACAAGAGAAGCAAGTCTATTAAAACTAGCGGAAATGCAATTGATTCTTCGTCAATATGAAAATAGTATATCGACTGTCAATGCAATAATCATGAAAAACCCATTAAGTAGTGAAGCATATTTTATGTTAGGTATGAATTTTAGATCTATGAAAGATATTGACCGAGCAATAAATAGTTTCCAGACAGCTGTAGAGTTTGATTCCGAATTAGTGGATGCTTGGCTAATACTAGGAGAACTTCACGAGAAAAAAGGAACAAAAGACGCTATAAAATATTATAATAATGCAATGACAATAGCTCCAAATAAAAGTGAAGTAATACATAGTAAAGCTTTCTATCTTCAAAATCATGGCGATATCCCTGGTGCATTAAAATTATACAAAAGTATAAATATCAAAGATGCTCAATATGTTATAGCATATCTCAATGCTGGAATATTACGCTTAGAGCAAGATAGTTTAGATTTAGCATTCGAACAATTTAATATACTTATAAGCATCCAACCACAAAATTTTCTTGCTTATTATTACAGAGGTATTATCCATAAAGCACTTAATGATAATGCCAAAGCAAAGGCAGATTTTCAAAATTGCTTAAATATAAATCCTAAGTATAAAGATGCTGAATTAGCATTGGCAAAATTGATAGCCCAAATGGATGCACAATCCAAAAAATAAAATAAGCAAAATTTAGAAAATGATATTGCAATGTTTTAAGGCTAAATAAAACAAATAATATATCTTTATGCGCTAAGCATCTACAAATAAATACATCTTCTCATATGGCAGTATCGAAAACAGTCCGTAAAAAAATTGACAAATCAATAATTGATGACATCAAGAATTTTATCCATATAAAAGGTGCTAAATCAAACAACTTAAAAGATATTGAACTAAAAATTCCGAAAAACAAACTCGTTGTTGTTAGTGGTTTGTCTGGGTCTGGAAAATCTTCTTTGATAATAGATACTTTATATGCAGAAGGACAAAGAAGATATGTAGAATCATTGTCTTCTTACGCAAGACAGTTTTTGAGTAGGATGAAAAAACCAGATGTTGAATATATCAAAGGTATCTGCCCTGCAATCGCTATAGAACAAAAAGTAAGTACCTCAAATAGTAGATCTACGGTAGGATCGCTAACGGAGATATATGATTATTTACGATTATTATATGCCAGAATTGGACATACATTCTCCCCTGTTTCTGGAGAGTTGGTAAAAAAACATGAAGTATCTGATGTTGTCGATTTTATATTTAATCATAAAAAAGGTGACAAGGTGGTACTCTATATACCATTACAAAATAAATATGAACGCACATTAAAGCAAGATTTAGAACTTTTGATACAGAAAGGATATACTAGAGTTGCTGTTAATGGAAAATTGATCCATATAGAAGATGTTATTGAAGAAGGTGGAAAGCAACTTAGTAAGATAACTTTAGCTGTAAGAGATAATTATAAGATATTGATTGACCGATTTGTAGTGAATGACGATGAAGAAAATCGAAAACGAATATCAGATTCTGTTTGGACAGCATTTCAAGAGAGTGAAGGAGAATGTGAAGTAGAAATTGTAGGAAAACAATCAGAAACATTTAATAATAGATTTGAATTAGATGGCATTTTGTTTTTACAACCTTCCCATCAATTATTTAACTATAATAATTCGTATGGAGCATGTCCTACTTGTGAAGGTTATGGAAAAGTATTTGGGATTGATCCAGAAAAAGTTATTCCTGACACATCGAAATCTATCTACGATACTGCCGTAGCTGCATGGAGAGGTGAAAAAAGTAGCCAATGGAAAAATGACTTTGTAAATGCTGCTCACAAATTTGATTTTCCAGTACACAGACCTTATAATGAGCTAACAAAGAAAGAACAAAAAGTAATTTGGAACGGTAATAAGTATTGTAGAGGTATCAATGATTATTTTGAATTGCTCAAGACTAATACTTATAAGATTCAAAACAGAATAATATTGGCAAGATTTAGAGGTAGGACAGACTGTGATGATTGTGAAGGCACGAGATTAAGAAAAGAAGCTAGATATGTATTTGTAGGAGGTAAAGAAATTGCAGAATTGACAAGTATTCCATTAGATGAATTAAAAAATTATTTTGATAATATTGAATTGTCAGATCATGATGCTCAAATAGCAAAACGGATCTTATTGGAAGTGAATAATAGATTGGATGTAATGATAGATGTTGGGCTTTCGTATCTCAATCTGAACAGACAATCTTCTACATTAAGTGGTGGTGAAACACAACGAATCAATCTTACAAGAACACTAGGCAGCAATCTTACTAATTCGCTATACATATTGGATGAGCCCAGTGTAGGGCTGCACCCTAAAGATACAGAAAAATTAGTCAAAGTACTTAAAACATTAAGAAATCTTGGCAATACTGTCATTGTAGTAGAACATGAAGAAGATGTAATCAGGAATGCAGATCATATAATAGACATTGGGCCAAAAGCAGGTATTTATGGGGGAGAATTAGTATATTCTGGTACTTACAAGAAATTTTTAAAATCAAAAGCTAACAGTCTTACCGTTGATTATCTCACTGGTAAAAAAGAAATTCCTATCCCAAAAATAAGGAGAAAAGGTATTAATAATATCTATATCGAAAAAGCAGAACAACATAATCTCAAAGGGATCGATGTTACATTTCCACTTAATACATTTATAGTAGTTAGTGGGGTTTCTGGATCAGGAAAAACTACTTTAGTAAAAAATATTCTTTACCCTGCCTTAAAAAAACACCTCGGAGATCCTATCCCCTTATCGCCAGGAAAACACAAAAAATTGAGTGGTGACTTAAGTGCTTATACTCAAGTAGAAATGGTAAGCCAAAAACCACTTGGAAAGTCTAGTAGATCAAATCCTGTAACATATGTAAAAGCATACGATAGCATCAGAAAATTATTTTCCAATCATCAATTGTCGAAAATAAGAGGGTATCAGCCTAGACATTTTTCATTTAATGTGGAAGGAGGTAGATGTGAAACCTGTAAAGGTGAAGGCGAAATAACTGTAGAAATGCAGTTTTTGTCCGACGTAAGATTGACATG
This sequence comes from Saprospiraceae bacterium, assembly GCA_036479655.1. GTDB lineage: Bacteria > Bacteroidota > Bacteroidia > Chitinophagales > Saprospiraceae > CAJXUU01. The sequence goes on along the minus strand of JAZGFO010000099.1, from coordinate 2,291 downwards.
TGAAGAATGTAATGGCATGAAATTTAAAGAAGAAGTATTAGAAGTCAAATATAAAGATAAAAACATCTATGACATCTTGGAGCTAAGTATAGATGAGGCAATGGTCTTCTTTGATACCAAAAGTGATATAATTACAAAAATTAGACCTCTTTATGATGTAGGACTTGGTTATGTAAAACTGGGACAATCCAGTAGTACCCTATCAGGAGGAGAAGCACAAAGGGTAAAATTAGCTTCTTTCTTAGGTAGAGAAAATGCGCGTGAAAAAATATTCTTTATTTTTGATGAGCCAACAACTGGACTACATTTTCATGATATTCTCAATCTGATGAAAGCTATGAATGCGCTTGTAGAAAAAGGCCATACAGTATTAGTAGTAGAGCACAACCTAGATGTAATCAAATGTGCAGATTGGTTAATAGATCTTGGTCCAACTGGTGGCATATTAGGCGGACATCTATTGTTTCAAGGACCTCCAGAAGAAATAATTAATGTTAAAGAATCGTTTACTGGGCATTTTTTAAAAGAGAAATTGGGATAGATTACGGCTTGGCGTCACTTACTTAGAAACAGCCAATGACATAGACATCCAATTTTATTATTTAATGCAGTATCCCAACAGTTACATCACTATACGAAGGTAGAATCTCAATCAATCTATTAAAGGTAGAAATTGGCCCATCTTTTAATCCTTTATTGGTTATCCACGCTGGTAGTATCCCTTCAGGATCCATATATCCAACATGAAAAACATCTACTGTACCATTGCTCAAAGGTGTAATTATCCAACTACTATGAATATTGGTTATCAATACTTTGTCGGTATCATCTATTATACCCTTTTCATATTTTGAAAGTACAGTTACAGTATTATTTTGTGGATTATAATTAATAGTAGCTTTTACCGCTGTCACTCTTTGAGCAACTGGCCAAGGCAAATCAAAATTAATAATATAAACACCTTCTGTATCTGATATTTTTTCTACCTTTTGAATGCTTTTTATCCTATCATACCATAAGTGCATATTTTCAATGTCTAAAAATACAGCCACAATGTTTTCTAAGTCAGCCTTAATGTTTGTTTCTGCCTTAAATTGTTTAAAATTAGAATCTGCAACATCTTTTGTCCATACCTTTATACCATTTTCATTTCTTGCAAGTTGCCAATCAGATTGAGCAGAAAGTGACATTGTAGTACAATAGATAAATAATAAGAGCAATTTTTTCATCTGTAGAGGTTATAATATTACAACATAATCACTTCATCGCAAATGTCAAAATCACTATCGTCATTAGATGCAATTATTATAGTTCTATTTTCACTTTGCTGGTTTAGTAATTGATAGTACCAAGCTTTATTTTCTTGATCTAAGTAAGAAGTAGGCTCGTCAAGTAATAGTAATTTTGAATCTGACAAAATAGAAAATGCCAATTGTAGTCGTTGTTTCATTCCAGAAGAATAATACTGTATTTGCTTATGGGTATTCCCTTCTAAGTGTACCAGTCCCAAAAAGGTTTTATAATCAAGAGGAATTCTAAATGATTTGAATTTAGCATGAAAATTAAACATTTCTTTTACGTCATACTCTTGAATAAGGTCAGTGTATGGAGCAGCCAAACTGAGCTGCTTATAGATCATTGATCTATCGATATTAGTCCCTTCAAGTTTATATTCTATTTTTCCTTTACTGGCTGACAAATAACCGCTTAACAACTTGATCATTGTAGATTTTCCACTACCATTAATTCCATTTATACCAGTTATACTACCAGCACTAAATACGTGACTAAAATCTCTAATTATCCAATCATAAAAATATCTTTTCGATAGGTTCTCAACTTCTATCTGCATACCGATTTTAATATTTGATGTCGCAACTGAAGTATTATTCATTAGCATATATTTGAAAAATATTAACCTACTTGTCTAAATCCTTTCATAATACCTCTATTACTTTGATTCAAAAAATGTAGAATATGTTCTCTTTCAGCACTTGTATTCATAGTTGCTTCTATCATATCTATAGCTTGTCTTGTATTATACCCCTTGACAAATAGAATTCTATATATATCTTGAATATGGTTAATTTGTTTATTAGAGAAGCCTTTTCGTCTAAGTCCAACAGAATTGACGCCAGCATACGACAATGGTTCTCGTGCTGCTTTTATAAATGGTGGGACATCTTTTCTAACCAATGATCCACCACCAATCATACAATAATCTCCAATTTTTACAAACTGGTGAACGGCAGACAATCCTCCCATTATAACATACTTACCAATCTCTATAT
>JAZGFO010000098.1:0-3505 GCA_036479655.1 Saprospiraceae bacterium | reverse complement strand
TTGCTCCTATCAAGAACTTGGGATCTCCTCCACAATCAATAGCTTTGGAATAGTAAGCTTTTTGTAAATTCTTTTCATTTGAATGTAAATCGCCTAATAAGGTCCACACCCAAAATTTTCGACTATTGGATTTTGCAAATTGTATTACACAATCTATTGCCGCTTGGTTGCTTCCTACTGCTTGCAATAGTTTAGCTTTGAAGTACAATGGATATTCCATACTTTTTCTACTCAGATTGTCTATAATAGGTATCCAAGTGTTGACCTTTTCCTTGTCAACATGAGTTACAAAAGGATTATGCATATCTGGTTGACCTGCTAACAACACTTTGCTATAAGATATAATCAATTGCTCCACCAAAGACATGATAGGTCTTCCTCCCTCAGGTATATAAGAAATAAAATCTTCGTCAACGAACTTATCAAATCCTATAGTCTCTATCAATGATTGATAATCCTTATGTTCTTTAAAGTGTTTCTGAACAATCTTTATAACGGACGATAGTCCATTTGATTTTGACATTTGAGCGAAGTCCACCAATACCAATAGGTCTAATGCCATAGGCATATTATTCTCCACTAATACGGCTAAATTGGCCCTCAAACTAAAAGCGACCGAACTCCAAAACATATCTTCTTCTATATCTATTTTAGCTGCAAATATCTCTTGCAACTTTGATTGATACGCAGTAGGGTTAGAGATAAACGACAGTCTTTTCAATTGAGCATGTAGTACCCAAGCATAGGCTCTTGTGAGCCATACATCTTGCTTGTCTACCAGCTTGTTTTGCTCCAACATAGAGATGGCTCTATCATAAGCTTCTGATAGTTTACCTTCCTTTTTAAGTGATGTTATAGTGTTGCTCATAATTGACGATTTTATATAATAAATAAAAAGAGTCTAAAATTTAAATTCATTTACTATTCTTATACTTTGATGGCACAAAGGTAAATACGAAGTATGCAATCTATTTGCATAACAAATAATTATTTTATTATCCACGTAGTTCTCTTATCAAATCCTGAAGTTTTGCATCATCTCCACCTTCCATGCTATGGGGTTGAGCATAGGTATATAGTAGTTTTTTTTCGAAGAAAAACTCTATTACAGTACACCCTGATCCTGTCTCAAAAAAGTATTTGTCACTCCATTCATTTTGAATTATATTATTTATTTGGATATCCAAATAAATACAAACTTCAGAAACATAGTTATTCAAAAAAAACCTGTGATCATCTAAGAATTTAATCTTAATATTTCTTTCTGTCATAGATAATCTGAGTAATTCAAGACAAGTATCTTTAAATGAATCACTGGAAGAACTATTTACCGTCGGCTCTTTGAAAAATGCTTTATTATACATTACATCAATTTGACAACTATCAGAATCATGGACAAATGCAATAGACTGTCGATATTGCTTCGGAATATATGTAACTATGATTTCATTTTCTTCAGCAAGTTTTAATAAGTTCTCTTTTTGCCATTCCAAAAAGAACAATTCCTTACTATCAGGATTGGGATAATAATATCCATCCTTGATTGGTGATTTAAGTTTTTGAATTCCTTTTATTACATACTTTGATAGTGGGTTAGATGTTTTAGCATCAATAAGGTGCAGTTGCTTGGATGATCTCGTTATTGCTGTATATGCCCATCTATAATACGAACTATTATGTTGCCCCATATAGGTATTAAAATCAGCTATCACATGTGTCCATTCACCACCTTGACTTTTATGTACAGTGATAGCATATCCATATTTTGCTTGGATCGCATTGAAGTATTTATCATTTCTCAGTCTTTCTTTAAACGCATCTGTACCTTCTTTTGGACCATTCTTTCCTAATCTATTCTTAAAATCAACATATAGGGCTATTTGTGTATTTCTATCTATTCTACCTTCTTCTGCTAATAAAAAATCATCCAAGATGGTTGTACGTACTTGACAACTACCATCCAATGTCTCAACTTCAATAATAATGTCTCTCCAATTTATATGTAACTCAACTGTTACATTATTGGTTGATTTGAACCAAATGGTCTCAGATCTAGAAACCTCACCTACTTCTACTACATCAGCCATCATACCATTATACAATTCGACCTCTCCATTATAGTTGTTTTTGGTAAGGAGCAAACGATCTCTTTTTCGTATATCTTGGCTTCCTTCTCCTCCATACCTTAGCTTTCTTACCATTAAGTTATGCATAAGACTTTGCTTATTGGAATGAGATATAATAATAGTGTTTCTTAATCCCGCATCCTTTGCCACAGTTCCATAGCTAGTGATCAATTCTTTCCGTTCTAACTTAAAAACATCTGAGTCATTGTATGATACTTCGAATTTATTATAAACATCTGCCTCTATCGATTCTCGAAGAGCCAAACTTGTTTTAATAATTCCAGATTCCTCATCCTGCCGCATGATCTCCCGCAGTGTTATTTCTTTTGGATTATACTCATGAGTATTGAAATAATCTAAATCTAATGCTGGAGAAGTATTCATACCAACAGGAGGTAATTGAGCTGGATCTCCTACGAAAATTATTTTATGCATTCTATTTACAGAAAATACATAATTTAATAAATCGTTCAACAAAAAACCAGAACCAAATATAAAGAACTCATCGTCAGAAAACACATTTGAGATCATAGATGCCTCGTCGATAATATATACACTATCACTAGGATCTGGATTATTCAATAAACCAAAAAACATCTTGTAAGAATCATTTTCTTTGCGTTCTTTGATTTCGTCCATATTGTATATACCTTTATGAATGGTATATGCTGGAATTTTAGTTTTTTGAGAAATAATCATTGCAGCTCTACCTGTCGGTGCCATGAGTCGGCATGTTTTTCCTTTTTGACCGATGGCTTTTGCAATTCCTTTTAGTATCGTTGTTTTCCCAGTACCCGCATAACCTTTTAGCAAGAATACTTGATCCTCAGATTGAAGAAACGATTCTATCGAATCTACAGCTGACTTTTGGTCAGTTGATAGTGTTAGACCTTGAAATTGCTTATGTATATTCATTATATTTTGTATTATGATGCAAATATACAGAGGTATTTTGTTAATGTGTGCAGTCTATTTGCACAGCTAGTAAAACCAATTTTACTTTGATAATTCTTTCTTTGGCTTATACAAAGTGAATTTCAAAGCAACCAGTACTTTAAGAATCATTTTAATCTCATTTTGTTTTATGATCTTCCGTTCTCCGTGAGCAATTCTATTTCGAAGGCTCACAATTTTTCCGATCTTATCTTTTAAATAGTCATCGTCCTTACATTCATCTAATGCAAATGCATAAACCGAAGAAATTGAAGCGAGACTATTTTTTGAAATATCTAAAAACATTTCGTTTGCAGTATCTTCACCAAGTGAATAATATGAATAATTATCATCCACCGTATTTTTGTTGGTACGAATATTTTTGTTGAAGGATATGAGCCAATCTACTTTTTTATCCTTCCAATTTTTCTTGCAAATTGGTTTTT
>JAZGFO010000097.1:0-10436 GCA_036479655.1 Saprospiraceae bacterium | reverse complement strand
TATAGATATTGTCTTGGCGATAAATATAATTCTATTGTAGAGATACAGTGTACGCTAAACAAAGGAAAGAAGAAAAGATTATTTAATTGATAGCTCGTCTTTTGCAAACCATTTTTCCACAAAAATTAAACCCAAATTGCTAAGGACACAAATTGAAAACATAGTGATGAATAAAATATTATAGCCAAATGCATCTAGTAAATATGTTCCTATTTTTGGTGCAAGGATAAGTGATATTGAAAACATCATAGTATTAGCACCCATATATTTTCCAGTAATCGACTTAGGGGCTCGATTCATTGATGTAGAAGCTATGAATGGGAAATTGATTATTTCACCAAAACTGACAAGTAGGATATACATTGCTACCAATAAGTACCCTGGTAAAGGGAGGACAAGAGCTAAACTAGCTAAACCAATCATGAAAGCACCGATTTTCATGGCTTTAAATTGACTTGTAGTTTTTTCTAAATAACTAACTAGTGGCATTTCAAAAATGAAAATAAGCATTCCATTTACACCATAAAAATACCAACCAATTTCTTTTTCTGAATAGCCCAAAACCTCATTCAAAAAGAGAGGAACAGTGAATATTATTTGAAAAAAACTTATCAGCATAAAACAACAAAACAACATATAAATTAAGAATGGTATATCTGTCCAAGGAGACAATTTTGATTCACTTTTTATAGTTACCTGACGCTCTACTTTTGGTTGTCTATTAGTTATATATTTTATCAAATAGATAAAAGCTCCTAAGCACGTAAGGCTATCCAAAATAAAAATAATTTCGTATCCATAACTATATATTAATACTCCTGCAATAGCCGGACCTATGGACAAACCCAGATTAAATGCCATTCTCAATAAGGAGACCGCACGTGTCTGTGTAGATTTGTCTGTAAAAAAAGTAAGTCCCGTAAATAGAGCTGGACGTAGTAAGTCTGCTACCAAACTACTCACAAATAATGCACCGCACAGCAAGTAAAAATCTGTAAAAAACTGTAAACTAAAAAAGACTATTGATGCACCAAACAAACTAATCATCATAGTACGGTAATATCCAATTTTGTCAGCAAGAATTCCGCCTAACCATGCTCCACATAATGATCCTATTCCAAACCACATTGTTGCCGTCCCTGCATCTACTTTTGACCAACCTAAATGCACTGTAGTGTACAGCATTAAAAAAGGCAATATAAGTGTCCCCAATCGATTGATGAACATCATAAATCCAAAATTCCAAACATCCTTGTTTAGCCCTTCAAATGATTCCTTATATATTGATAATAATTGCATATTGAGGGTTATAACTCATATACTAGAAAGATAGTTTCAGTAAAATAATATTATTAATGTTCTTTTTGATTTATTTTAGAATTGTATGTGAGGGATTGCTATACTACTCTCTAACTCCCAAGGGGAGAACCGCTACGCTTATCATAAGATATTCGCAAAATAGCGAATGGGTTGTTTAGGTTTGGCTCTGTGGTTTCTAATTTAAATCTAATAGGTATTGTGTAGACAACTCTTACTTTTTTCCATTCTGAATACCATGCACCCAGTTTGGCACACTTTGTAGTATTCCTAAAAAAAGCCCCTCAACGCCTTTGCGTTGAGAGACTTCATTCCAAGTATAGTTTATCTTGTATTTCTTAATTGATTTAAAAAACGGGGAGGTGTATCATTCACTCTCCCCTTAACAAAAACCAGGTATAGTAATGTAATTAGTATGATCAAAAAAGCTTTCTTTTCTATTCAATACTATTACTCTAATTCGTTTTTAGTAATATTTAAATCTTGGTTTATATTAGTTAGTGTCATTAAACTAAGAAAGGTTACCCCTAAATGCCATTTATTCAGATGTTTTTTAATGGATTTTACTATTTTAATATCTTCGCTATGTATATCAAATTTGCTCTTTCCATATTATTAATCCACTTCAAAACTAAATATACTTTTTCTATAATTTTGAAAAAACTTCTAAATGGTCATATATACTATGTGAACAGACACTAAATCACTTTAAATGGTAATTAATCCTGTTGTATTAGTTAGCATAGAGTACCTTTTTAATTCAAAAGTGGTGTGTGTTTTTGTCTTGTCAGACGGACTTATTTTAGATTCTTCTTAAGTGTTTGTCTTATCAGACGGGATTTTCATTTTTTTTCATTGATGAGGCGTGGTGCTTTTGTCTTGTCAGACGGGATTTGTTTAGATGTTTCATAGATATTGTCTTATCAGACGGATTTTTATTTTTTTTTATTAATGAGGCGTGGTGCTTTTGTCTTGTCAGACGGACTTATTTTAGATGTTTCTTAGATATTGTCTTATCAGACGGATTTTCATTTTTTTTCATTGATAAAAAAAACGAAAACAAAAAAAATCTAGTCCGAAAAAATGCTATGCTGCAATGCCGCTCCCGCACCCACGTTTTCGCACGGGCTGCCCGCTTTTAGATGTGGACTTAGGTGTGAGGGCTTAGGTGTGATAATAAGTGACCAACTTTTATTGGGATGATATTATAAGGTATTCGCAAAATCGAAAGCGTTGTTTCGATTTCGAATGAATTCAAAACTATATTTACCCTACTCAAATTATTAATCACTACACTTATCTCGGCATTTATAATTTTAGTATATTTTTGATCAAATTGAGATAAAACAGATTGGTGTTTGAGCAAACCAAATTGTAATTAAATGAAGAAATCTATTTGAGAAATGAAGCAGCTGGAAATATAAAAAAGCCTAAATGTGAGTTTCAATATGTTTCTCAATTTGGCTAAAAATATACGTCAAGAAATTATACGAGCCTTGATTTTTGCCACCAACACTCGCTTTGCGATTCTTTCAGTAGATGTCCTCAGGGCATCTACTCTTTCAGAGTGGATTCATTCATGTTTTTTTGCATCAAGGCAAAAACATGAACGCCCGAACGGCGAGTGGAAATAAGAATAAAAAATCAATATATCCTCTAAAAATGATATATAGAATAAAATACAAATATCTTGCTTTCTGCAAGAAACATACAGTATACCTCTTTACAATGATAATATTTTAATCTCTACACGTTGATTTTTCTTCCTTGCTAAAGCAGATTTTGATTCTGTGACAGGTTCTCTCTTACCATATCCTTTGTACTTTACTCTATCACTGCTTATCCCTCTTTCTATTATATATTCGGCAACGCTTTTAGCCCTAGCGTTTGATAATTTGTCACAGTAAGAATGAGGTGGTATAGTATTAGTGTGCCCACCAATTTCAATTTTTATTGTACTATGAATTTGTAAAAACTGGTAAACTTCATCAAGAATTTCAAAATTTTCAGATCTTAAAACTGTACTATCAGCGTCAAAACTAAGTTCGTTTATTCTAAGTGTTTTGCCTATTTCTACTAAATTAATATCTAATTCAGGAATAAATTTTTCTTTTGGAATTGTCACATCTAAAGTAGTCGAACAATTATTTTCGTCTGTCACTGTTACTGTATATTGTCCAGCTTTTATTTTGGTGAGATTAGATAGTTTTTTACCATTTGACCAATTATAGCTAAGTGTACCTTTACCACCTTTTGCAGTAACGCTTGCTGATCCATCTCGTTTTCTAAAACCTGACACACGCTCGACACTTTCCAAAACCACTTCTATTGGCTTAGGGTTAGAGATTGTAACTTCGGATACATATTGAGATTCGTATTTGTCCGTAACTGTCACCGAATAAGACCCCGCTTTTAACCCAGACGGTTTTGCGCCTTTAGCAGCTGAATCGCTCCACTTGTAAGTATATGGCTTAGTACCACCACTTACCGAAACACTTAATATTCCATCAGATTTATTGTTGCACGACACTCCATTTTCGATAATTATTGTGGCTGAGATCTGATCCCTTACTATATCGTCAAAGAGAATTCTAAATAGACCTGCATCTGCAGTTCCTATCCATATATTATTATTCTTGTCACATGCTAAACTTAAGCATTTTTGACTAAGAAGTCCAACATCTTCCCCGTATTGCTCAATGGCTTCAGTATAAGGATTATATCGCACCAATAATTCTGAAGCCATATATAGTCTCCCTTTTGAATCGATGACAAAGTCATTCACAACTCCAGAATACAAACTCTTGTCTAACCCAACATCATATTTTCTATTAAAATTATCAATCAACCACATATCTTCCTCAGCAACCATCCATTGTCCTTCATCATTAAATCTGCTCGTTAATACATTGTATTTTTTGTCTTCAGTTTCCCATTTCTCTCCTTCTATTTTAACATATCCTTTGCGAGTTCCTACCCACAAAACATTATTTTCATCTAATTGTACAAAATTTATAACATTGCTTTTTAGCTTACTATTGATTACATTATAATTCAACCAATTTCCACTTTCTATTAAATATACATAAAGACCGTTATTTGTTGCTGCCCATAGTTTCCCAGGAGTATATGCTATATCTTTTATTTCTAATGATTTGTCAGAAATTGTAATTCTTTTATCTTTATTGACTAGGTAAATACTATTTTTACCGGCAGCATAAATATTTCCCTTCTTATCATAAGTAACACAAGAAAGATAAGCACCTTCTAAATAAGATAATGGCCTATCATTGCTATTGCCAATAGTTATCAACATATTATCGGTAGCTACTAATACTCTATTATTATGATCTATTTCTATATCATTGATACGTGGCGTTTCACCGTCTAAATGATAACGAATAATACTCACTTTTTCTTTTGTCGTGTCCTGCTCTGATTGTGCATTTACGGTAAAAGATAAAATAGATAAAAATAAAATAGATAAAAATAATCTCACTGTGATCTTGTTTTGTTAATAAAAGTTGGTTTTGGTTTTTTTGTGGTTTTATATATCCTACTATATTATAACTACATTATGTACTTACTTAGTTACATAATGTGTATTAAAGTATTCTTAAAGTTAATCAATAAAAGTACTTTTAAGTAACGTACATTTGATATTGAATATTGAATATAACAATTAAATATGTATTGGGCGGTTATCTGTTGCTGCCAATGCTGCTTCTTTTACAGCTTCAGTGTATGTAGGATGTGGATGACAAATACGTGCCATGTCTTCAGCAGAAGCTCTAAATTCCATTAACGCTACTGCCTCCATAATTACATCAGCCGTCCTTGGTCCTACCATATGAACACCTAATAATTCATCAGTATCTTTGTGCGCTATGACTTTTACCATACCTTCAAGATCCATACTCGCCCTAGCTCTACCTAATGCTTTAATAGGGAATTTCCCTATTTTATAAGGGATACCTTCTTCTTTTAATTGTTCTTCTGTTTTACCTACAGTTGCCACTTCTGGCCACGTATACACAACTCCCGGAATAAGATTGTAATTGATATGAGGATTTTGCCCATTAAGATATTCAGCAACAAATACAGCTTCTTCTTCGGCTTTATGTGCCAGCATATCCCCTTTCACCACATCTCCGATTGCAAATATTCCAGCTACATTGGTCTCCAAATTACTATTTACATCTATTCTTCCTCTATCATCAAGTTTTATTCCTACATTTTCCAAACCTAAACCAGTAGTGAATGGACGTCTTCCAATAGCAACAAGACAATAATCTGCTTTAATATCAAATGTATCTTCACTGTCTCTTTTCTGAACACTTATCGTAGCAGAAGATTTGGTAGCTTTTACACCAGTAACCATATGTGAAAGATGGAATTTCATTCCCAATTTTTTCAATGATCTTCGCATTTCTTTACTGCAATCTTTGTCAATACCTGCTAATATTCTATCTTGATATTCTACAACTTCTATTTCCGTACCCAACCTACAAAATACTGATCCTAATTCTAAGCCTATCACCCCAGCTCCTATTATCACCATTTTTTTTGGCAATTTTGTAATGTTAAGTGCCTCTGTTGATGTGATTACTCTATTCTTATCATAATTAAATGATGCAGGAGTTACGGGTTTAGATCCAGTAGCAATAATCGTATTTTTGGTTGTTATTTGCTTTGATTTACCTGCACCGTCTAATACGGATATTGTGTTTTTATCTACAAATGAACCAATACCATTATGGACATCAATTTTATTTTTTTTCATTAAGTAATCGATCCCACTACATGTTTGTTTTACCACTTCATCCTTTCTTCCGATCATTTGCTTAAGGTCTATCTTAAGTCCAGTAACCTTTATTCCATGCTTGTCAAATGTCTTATTCGCATTATGATAATGCTCAGAAGAATCCAACAATGCTTTTGATGGTATGCACCCAACATTGAGGCAAGTGCCGCCTAATGTATTATATTTTTCTATAATAGCTGTCTTCATTCCCAATTGAGCACATCTAATAGCTGACACATACCCTCCAGGACCAGAGCCTATTATTACAACATCATATTCCATTTGAATTAATCTTTTTTAGTTTTGTTATTTTGTTTATTCGTGTTTTTACCAGCTTTGGGATTAGGCTTTATTTTTTTATTTTGATTTTTACCCGCTGAAGATGATGATTGCTTTTGATTAGGTCTTTGATTAGAAGGACCTGTCTTTTTATTATCTGATTTTTGTTCTCCTTTAGGTGCTCTTTTCTGATTCCCTTGTTTATTATTATTTCTTTTTTTGTTTTTATTTGATTTTCTATTGTTCGATTTCTTTACAGATGGTAATTCTATATGTCCAGTCACATCAGCGTATTCAATTTCTTTTTCTTTGGCATCTTCAATTTTTTGAAGCGCAATTCTATCTTGAAGTTCATCAGGAATTTCTCCTTTTTTATTCATTTCCTTTATCTCCTTCACTCTATCATAATGCAAAGGTACCAATGGACCTCTAAATTTTTCTTCGATATAAGAATAAAACATCATACCTTTAAAAATATCCGTTTTTATTAAAGCGACTTTACCTCTTTTTGTCTTTAAATAATCAACATTTTTAGGAAAATGCTTCAATGCATCCATGTAGGTGTCTAATTCATAATTCAAACAACATTTCAATCTTCCACATTGACCAGATAACTTAGTTTGGTTGATGGCTATATTTTGATATCTTGCCGCTGAGGTACTAACAGATTTAAAATCTGACAGCCATGTTGAGCAACATAATTCTCTTCCACATGAACCTATTCCACCAATTCTTGCTGATTCTTGTCGAGCTCCTATTTGACGCATTTCTACTTTCACTTTAAACTCTTGAGCATAGCTTCGCACAAGTTCTCTAAAATCTACTCTACCTTCCGCAGTATAATAAAAAGTTGCTTTTCTTTTATCTCCTTGATATTCTATATCTCCAATTTTCATATCCAAACCTAAGTTACGTGCAATAACTCTTGCTCGAACTAAAGTTCGTTTTTCAATGCTACGCGCTTCTCCAAGTTTTTCTAAATCCCGTTGGTGGGCAATTCTCATGACTTTGTGTGTCACTCTATTTTCATTAACATTTTTCTTCTTCATTTGTGCCCTTACCAATTCTCCAGACAAGGACAATCTGCCTGTATCCAATCCGCTATCTGTCTCTACCACTACTGTATCACCTGTCACAGCATTGGTCCAAGGATTGTTTATAAAAAATTCTTTCCTTGAGCCATTTTTAAAACTTACCTCTACCAAGTCAAATCCCATTGGATCATATATATCCATTACAGATATCCAATCATAGGTATTTGATTTATTGCACCCACCAGTGGAGCAATGTCCATTATTGCCACATCCTGAAGGGCTCCCATTTCCACAACTACTACATCCCATATTATATATATTTAATGATACTTAATCGCACCATATCGTTATTAATTAGCACTCTACAATCTTAACCACGCTCCCGCTTCTACACATTATAAATACTCTTTTCTTCCTCTACATTTCTCATTATTCTACCTATTTTTAAGCTTTCGGTCATAAATAATATTTTCGAATTTGCATTTCTACTTACCAAAGCTATACAATCATTTAAAACTGAAATTAAATTTTCTGTCTTTGATATATCTAACAAAGATGCCATTTTTTTTGCAGTTGCCAATTCTTCCTCATTCAATCGTTTACTTACTTGTCCAGTCAACATCTGAAATAGGTACTCTCTAAAGTAATGCAAACCGTATTCCAAAAAATGTTTTTGGTTTTCTCTACCCCATCCAGCAATCTCTCCAACCCACTTTCCTAGTTCTACTGGCTCCATTTTGTAAGCAATCCGCAACCATTTAAAAAGTGAAGCTGCAAAATTATTATTTTCTTGATTTGCAAGATTTATTGCAGCATCCATATTCCCAGCTGCCAATCCACTTATCGAACTAGTCGAAGCTTGATCTAATCTAAAGTTAGATTGCAAATATTGTGCTACTTCTTCATCTGTAAAGGGAGGCACTTTAAGTAATTGTGTCCTTGACAATATAGTATTTAATATTTCTTCTTGATTTTCGGCTACCAAAATTATTATAGAATTCCCTGGAGGTTCTTCGATTAGTTTTAACAAGCGATTGCCTTCATTTCTAAGATATTCTGGCATCCAAAGAATTAGGATTTTATATTCTGATTCAAATGTTTTTAGTGATAGCTTTTTTACTATATCTACACATTCTTTGACATTGATATTGGCTTGACCATTTTCTACGTGCAACTTAGTAAGCCATGTTGTCATATCCATGTATGGATTATCGCTAATAGCTGACCTCCATTGTTTTAAAAAATCATTACTTGTTGTTTCTTTTCTGTCTTTCCCATCTTTTTTTACCACTGGATAAGCAAAATGAATATCTGGATGGATATATTTATGTGACTTTATACATGCAGAACACACTCCACAACTTTCTGTCTCTGTTCTATCAGTACATAATAAAAAACTCGCATACGCCAATGCCAATGATAATTGCCCACTTCCTTTTCTGCCTAAAAAAATCTGTGCATGCGCCATTCTACCCTCAATTATATTAGAGCGGAGATAATTTTTTTCAACTATTTTGCCAGAGATATCTTTAAAAAACATGATTTTTTCAACTATTCACTATGTCCCTGTTTATTAAAAATCAGGGTAAAATGGATCTATCTACAAATATGACTATAATATAGGGAACAGAATAAATAATGATAAGAAATATCTAATTTTTATTTTATAGCATGGATTCCTAATATAAGTCTTTGTGTTTATAAATACCTATGATCCTGTATTCTCTTAGCTTTTTATAAAAATAACATACTTAAAAAAAAGAAAGGTCATAAAATCATATCTTGCTTCAAAGTCATTATCATTAAGAGCACTCCAAACTATCATTTCCATCATAATTGGAATTAAACTGACGCTTTTTTTATTTATCTTTGTTTCTAATATGACAAGTTAAAATACTTGATCTAAAAACAAATCAATGAAAAATCACCCCGGAAGTATCTAATGGTATTAAACTGAAGTTAAATATGATAGCGTTGTATGAAATATGTGATGAAAAAAATCAAAAGCATCAAAGTTTATATTTATGCTGAAGAGTTTAGAAATGTAATATAAAGAAGTAATTTAAAAAAAACAATTATGAAAACAATGACTTGCCAACAATTAGGTGGTGCGTGTGATTTAATGTTTCACGCAAATACTTTTGAAGAAATAGCAGAAATGAGTAAAAAGCATGCAATGGAAATGTTTCAAAAAAATGATAAACATCATCTAATGGCAATGAATAAAATGCAAAAACTAATGAAGTCTCCTGATGACATGAAGGAATGGTTTGCGAATAAGAAGGATGAATTTAACAAATTGCCAGAAAGTAAATAACAACCAAAATAGTTATGAATTATGGCATATGATCAATATTTAGGGGATAGAATAAATCGAATTCTTCAATCAAAAAATGTCAATTATTATGACAAAAAAATGATGGGAGGATTAGTTTTTATGGTTAATGAAAAAATGTGTTGCGGAATCCATATCGACAAAAAATATGGTGATAGCCTTTTAATGGCTAAAATCGGAGAAAAAGCTTATCAAACAGAGATTAAGAAAGATATTTGCCTGCCAATGGACTTTACAGGCAGACCAATGAAAGGATATATATTCATTACACCAAATGGATTTGATATGGAAAAGGATTTGGAATATTGGATTGAAAAAGCATTGGATTACAACATAAAAATGTATAAAAAATAGCAAAGAAAGTGTAAACCCAATAGTTTGTACTTTCTTTGCTTAATGTTGTCGCATTTGTGATATATTAAAATAGTAGTATTGCTTATCACCACTATTTTATTCTTATCTCACTAATACTTTTATACTTCTTTGACCTTTTTCAGATCTTACACTTACAATATAAGTACCTAAACTAAGATTCTGAGTTGATAATATCAATTGATTTTCTCCAGATATAATGTTGGTATTTATTGTCTCCGAAACTTCTCTACCTGCCATATCAAATAATTGAATATTTACATTGTCCATATTCACATCTGAAGATATATTAATA
>JAZGFO010000096.1:0-8761 GCA_036479655.1 Saprospiraceae bacterium | reverse complement strand
AATGGATGCAAAACTTTCTAAAAGCTATAGGAGTAAGACCAATTAGTAACATAGTTGATATTACTAATTTTGTATTGCACGAGATGGGTCAACCGCTTCATGCATTTGATGCAGATAAAATCAAAGGGAAAAAAGTTATTGTAAAAATGGCTAATTCTGGAGATAAATTTTTATGTTTGGATGAAGTGGAACGGTCGCTTAACGATCAAGACTTGATGATATGTGATGGAGATCAAAAACCTATGTGTATCGGAGGAGTGTATGGTGGATTGGATTCAGGAGTGACAGATAAAACGACTAACATATTTTTAGAGTCTGCACATTTTAATGCAGGGACTATTAGAAAGACAAGTACAAGACATCTTTTAAGAACTGATGCTGCTAAAGTATTTGAGAAAGGTAGTGACCCAAATGCCACTATCTCAGCTTTGAAAAGAGCTGCGTTGTTAATGGTAGAATATGCAGGAGCGACAATAGCATCTGATATTATTGATGTCTATCCAAAAGAAATTAAACCAGCAGAAATTGTAGTTAGTTATGAAAAGGTCAATAGACTGATTGGTACGGATATATCTAACGAAGAAATTCATAACATTTTGAGAGCGATGGATATGGAGATCCTTCCGGTTAATGAAGATACAATAAAGGTATTTGTACCAACGAATAAAGCAGATGTTACAAGAGATGTAGATATTGTAGAGGAGATATTAAGAGTCTATGGATTTAATAAAATCCCTATTCCGACTAAAGTAAGCAGCACTCTTACATTTACATCATATCCAAGTAAGAGAAAAATAAAAGAAACAGCTGCTGACAATCTTTCTGCACAGGGCTTCAATGAAATGATGGGATTATCTTTGATAGAATCAAATAAATATAAAGATGTATTGTCCTTGAATGAAGATCAATTCGTATATATTAATAATACATCAAATATTCACTTAGATATCATGAGACCAGAAATGATGATCAGTGGGTTATTGTCAGTATTACATAATCACAATAGACAACAACAAGATGTTAGAATATTTGAATATGGAAAATCATATGTTAAAGAAGGGGAAGATTATAAAGAAACTGAGTATTTGACAATATTTTTATCGGGTAAAAAAAGACAAGAAAGTTGGAGGCATGATTTTAAACCTATGGCAGACTTTTTTGATATTAAATCAACAGTAACTTCAGTCCTTACAAAATTGGGCATTACTGGATATCAGATTGGAGATATAGAAAATGAGAGATTAACCTATGGTCTTAAATATCATAGAGGGCCAAGTAATATAGCAATATTTGGAGAAGTAGCTCCATCTATCTTATCTAAAATGGGAATAAAGACGAAAGTGTATTATGCAGAAATACCTGTAAAATCACTTGTTAAAGCAGCAAAAAGTGTTAAGAATACAGTTACAGAAATAAGTAGATTTCCTTCTATGAGAAGAGATTTAGCACTTGTTGTAGATATAAATGTAAAGTTTGATACAATTCAGAAGATCGCGGCTAAAATCGATAAAAAGCTATTAAAACAAATCAATCTTTTTGATGTTTATACAAATGAAGAACACTTAGGAAAAGGCAAAAAATCTTATGCAGTTAGCTATCTTTTTGAAGATGTGACCAAAACATTAAACGATAAGGCAGTAGACAAGATTATGAATAAAATGATAAATAGTTACGAACAACAGTTAGGAGCATTGATTAGGAAATAGCTAAAATGGTAAAGCAAAAGCGTAGAGAATTGGACAAAGAGGCTGCTCTATATTTGATGCAGCGATATTGTGTATACCAAGATAGATGTCAGAGTGAAGTTCGATACCGACTGATAGAACACAAGGTATATGGTGACGATTTAGAAAATATTATCGCGGACCTTATCCTTGACGATTTTCTTAATGAAGAACGTTTTGCGAGATCTTATGCAAGGGGCAAATTTAGGATAAAAAGTTGGGGCAAAATCAAGATTATAAACCAATTGAAGTTTAAAGGTATATCGGCATATTGTCTAAAAAAAGCAATGACTGAAATAGAAGATGAAGAGTACTTTAATACGCTCAAGCAATTATTAATAAAAAAAGCAGAATTAGTAAAATCGAAAAACATCTACGAAAAAAGAAAAAAGCTAAAGAATTTTGCACTTCAAAAAGGTTATGAATATTTTTTAATCAATGAAATTTTAAATTTAGTGGCTAAGATTGAGTAGCTTTCATTACAAATTAAACACTATGACTAAGATTAAAGATGTTTTAAATTATCTCGAAGAAATTGCTCCATTTGAATATCAAGAAAATTATGATAATGCTGGACTGATTGTTGGGGATCCTTATGTAGAATGTACAGGTGTAATAACTTGTTTAGACAGTACTGAGGATGTTATACAAGAGGCGATTGACATGGGATATAATCTTGTAGTAGCACATCATCCTATAGTATTTAGTGGACTCAAAAAGTTTGTTGGAAAGACGTATGTAGAACGGGTAGTAATTAAAGCAATAAAAAACGATATCGCTATTATCGCTATCCATACTAATCTTGATAATGTGATTGCAAATGGCGTTAATGAAAGAATTGCAAGTAGAATAGGATTGAAAAATATACTTCCGTTAGCAATAAAAAAAGATGTAGATCAAAGTGATGGGCCTATTGGAGCTGGGGTGATCGGAGAATTGACATCAGAAATAGATGAAATGGATTTTTTGAGGTATTTAAAAGGAGTAATGGGTGTAAATTCAATAAAATACACGAAACTGTTAAACACCAAAATTAAGAAAATAGCGGTGTGTGGTGGAGCTGGAGCTTTCTTACTTAATGATGCGATAAATCTTAAAGCCAATGTTTTTATCACCTCTGATTATAAATATCATGAGTTTTTTGATGCAGATAATCAGATAGTTATAGTCGATATTGGGCATTATGAAAGTGAGCAATACACAATTGATCTATTACAGGAGATTATAAGTAGAAAATTTAGTACCTTTGCAGCCCATTGTACAAAAGTTTGTACAAATCCAGTAAATTATTTATAACAACTAATATTTATGGCGACGAAAGAATTGACCGTACAAGAAAAATTGGAACAGTTACATACATTACAAGCAACTGACTCAAAATTAGATGAAATAGAAATCTTAAAAGGAGAATTACCCATGGAGGTGAGTGATCTTGAAGATGAAATAATAGGATTAGAAACAAGAATTACAAAGTTGACTGAAGGTGTGGAGGAAATCGGCAAAGAAGTAAACAATCATACAGGTAATATTGCTGATTCTGAAGCTCTAATTGAAAAATATAACTCTCAATTAGACAACGTAAAAAATAATAGAGAATACGATGCTTTGACGAAAGAAATTTCACTTCAAAAACTTGAAATTCAATTGTCAGAGAAAAAAATTAGAGATACGGGCTCAAGTAAGGAAGCTAAAGAAACTGCACTTGAATCAGTAAAAGTAAAATTGGCCTCAAGAAAGAAAGATTTAGAAGATAAAAAAGTCGCACTTGAAAAAATTATTGCTAAGACTGAAAAAGAGGAAGTGAAGTTGAGAAAAGCAACTGAAAAAGTGAGAAAGAATATTGATGCTCGACTATTAAAATCTTATGAAAAAATAAGAAAAAATTATAGAAATGGCCTTGCCGTTGTCCAAGTAAAAAGAGGATCTTGTGGAGGATGTTTTAATAGAATACCACCTCAGCAAATTATCGAAATTGGAGTAATGAAAAGAATAATTGCTTGTGAGCACTGTGGGCGAGTAATCGTTAATGATACCTTTGGGGCTACTGAAAAGAAAAAGAAATAAATTATTTTATAAAAAAAGCCTGTTGATTTTTTCAACAGGCTTTTTTATTAGTTTAATATTTTTGAGTTTTATCGATTTGGCTTTAGTCAGTAATTGAGTCTATATTTTATGCCTTATTGGGTACTGATTTTCATGTAGCGTTGTACATATTTACCGATAATATCATATTCTATATTAATACTATCTCCAACCTTTATATTTTGAAAGTTTGTATGTTCGTACGTATATGGGATAATAGCAACTTTAAATTCAGAATTAGTTGGTTTTACAATTGTTAAGCTAACTCCATTAATACAAATTGATCCTTTATTTACGATTAAAGCGGCATCTCCTTTTGGTATACTAAATGTAAAATACCAACTCCCATCTTCCTTAGTAATTTTGGTGCATTTTATAACCTTATCTACATGTCCTTGAACCATATGACCATCCATTCTTGATATTCCAGTTACGGCTCTTTCTAAGTTTATTTGATCACCAATTTTTAGTTTTGTTAAGTTAGTTATATCCAACGTTTCTTTTATTGCAGTGACTATGTACGCATTTTTATCAATAGATACAACTGTAAGACATACTCCATTATGAGCAATGCTTTGGTCAATATATAATGGATCATTAAACACACATGAAATCGTAAAATGTATATTAGATCCTTCTTTTACAATATTTTGTACTTGACCTAACTTTTCTATAATTCCTGTAAACATATAATATATAAATTTTGTTATTTTATAATATGAATATAGCCCTTTAATATTTCTTTCGCCTCTACAATACCTATCACACGTTGTTCGAATACTTTGCATTTATAATAATAAGTTCCTTCTGCCAGTGGTTTACCATTATAAGATACGCCATCCCATTCAATTTTTGAATTCTTAGTGCTGAAAACTTGGTTACCCCATTCGTTATATACAACAAAATCTATAGACGCAATAAAACGATTAATTATAGGTACAAATAATTCATTGGAGCCATCATTATTTGGGGTGAAAGTATTCGGTAATTTATATTCTGGACAATTATCTACACAGACAACATTGCTGCGGGCACTCTCATTGTAGTTAGAGTCAAAAGCGGAAATAGCATAACAACCTGAAATTCCAATGTTAGGATTATGTAAATATACATTAGTTGTTGCTTCTAATATTGAGTCAATTATAGTCAATGTGTCCCCTAGTAATATGCTGAAATATATGTAATAACCTAAGACGTCATTAGTTTCAATACAAGCAACGTTTGGCTGTGTAAAAGTCAGTGTATTGATAAGGTCTTCTACACTATTTATTTCACTATTAGAATCACAAATGTTTGTCACTTTTAATACAGGTGGACATGGTGGTATATTATCCATTGGTACACTACAGACCTCTTGAGAATAATTAATCAAAGGGTCCTCAATATTAGGTATACTATAACTCCCAAAGGCTTCTATCTTATAACAATATTCCACACCATTATCAAGATTGTTGTGTGTAAAAGAGGGGACATTAGTTGTGCTGAGAAAATCGAATGATGAAGTTACTTGATTATAAAGATGTATATTATAATAAGTTTTACTCCAAGGTACAAAAGAAGACCAATTAAGTGTTTGCATAAGGTCACTTGAACTTATTTCTAAAAATGTTGATGAGACTTCTGCAGAATTACCAAAATGTGCTTGATTTGAGTGAAATTTAATATAATATTGTGGTTGTACATTGATAGTGTTTAATCCTAAATCAATATAATTAGTGTCGATTTGAGTACTGTAATGTGGTGTTGTAATTGTAAAATCTTGTACTATATTATAACTTAAACCATCGTCAATAGATCGAAATAGTTCATATTTGTATGGTGGAGGATTAGTTATTGTGTCAAGATCATTTGCAAATGGTTTTGACCAACGGATATGGACAGAACCATTATTTTCTGTTTTATCTATTGAGACTTTCGTAATAATCGGTAGATCTCGAATAAGTTGCAAGCAAACTTCATTTGATCTCAAGCTTTCTACACGATTATAAGGATTTCCAGTTGCAGATAATTTTGCAAATTCTGCAATCACACGATAGCAATACGTAATACCTTTTTCGACAGAATTGTCAATAGATGTATAACTATCACCAATAATATCATTGGTTAAAAATATTACTTTGGTGTATGGGGATCCTTTCATTCCAGGGTTGCATGTATCTAATTGCATTGAGGTGCTTCCTGTTTTTCTCCATACAGAAAAGCCTTGAAAATATTCGTCATTTGTTATTTCGCAATCATATGGTTTTTCCCAAAAAAGGCGTATACCATTGTTTTCTGTTTCGGCAGTAAGATTCTGTGGTGGAGATCCTACAACTTTAATTCTTATAGTCCTCAAAGTTGCTAATCCGGTGGTATCCCCAAAGAAATTGTCAATGGCTCTAAAAACCACTTGGTAATATTGATCAGAGATGTGATTGCATGTGGTTTGCCATACAAAATTAGATGTAAACGGAGCGGCTGCTTGACCGGGATTGTTTTCTAATCTCGCTTTATCATTTTCTACTTCAAATGGACCTCCTAATGCCGTCAATAAAACCAATTGATTATCATCGGGATCATTGATTTTTAGTTCTAAATTAATCTCTTCTCCAGCAACTACACATATTTCATTTTCTACTTCTATTACAGGAGGTCTGTTGTTACAATCTAAAACAAGAATTTGCATATCTCTAATTATGGAATTCAACAATATGCCATTACGCCATTCGTTAATTTTAATTGCTATATTATATTCTCCTTGTTGCTTTGGGGTATTCCATACAAAGTTGCCTGTAGTAGGGTTGAGGTATACATTGTTAGTCCCTCCTGGACTTACTTCGTCAGGAAACAGATATCCTGGAACTTCTTCCATTGCCGACATTCTTGGGATTACTAATTCGTAGGACAGACTGTCGCCATCGGGATCATAAGCATTAGGATTGTGAATGTATTGTTTGTTGACACAAGCTATGTCTACTGGTGGTTGTAATAATATGGCAGAACTATTTGTCCCTTGAAACTGTGGATCTAATAGTGTAAACGTTGTTGATAAAAAAAACTCTACATCTACAGAATTTGGATAATTTACATTTAAAATATTTGCAACTCTATTAGGATCTGCAAATCCCATTGTATAGGTAGCTCTACCTGGATACGTATGTTCTGCTACATATTTATTGACTTTAACATCATTGGGTAATTGTTGTCCATTACCATTTGTTCTTTTTACTATTTGGCTTGTTGCATCTCCCCAAAATATCTCAATACTATCTCTATCAGCCGATATACTACTCGTTTTGGTATATGTTGTGACAGTCATCATTATTGTCAATGGGCCTGTCTGTACGTAAGTAATCTCTCCAGCCCTATTATGCGTAGCAAAACTGTCTTGCCAGAATAAGCTACAGAGCACAACTAAAGCATAAAGCACATTTTTCTTCAAGATAAGTACGATTTTAGTGACTACAATATACTAATTAATTGACCTTTGGTATATGTTAATAACTTTTATATCAATTTAATTACATTAAAATGTCTTGTTTGTGTAATTTTGATTCTATGATTTTAAATTTTGTTAAATTAATATTGACATTTTTCTTTTATATTTTGTGCCTACATGCTTTAAATAGTCAGAAGATAGACAACTATACTTTTCATGTTCAGCTTACAGCATCCTTTGGCACACCAGTATCATCTATTGGTGCTCGTGCTGTTGTCGTGGCAGATACAGATTTTTCTACAGAGATGGTGGTGGGTTATGGAATAGATTATAATTTTAAAAATTATGGACCTCAAGTAGGTCATTTAGAGCATAATCTAATAGCTTCTGCACATTATATATGGGGCAATAAATTAGATAGAGATAATGACTATAATTCATATGTAAAATATACGGATAGTCGACATAAAGAATTTGCAATTGGCTATACTTGGGAACGGTTTTTTAATGGTATCGGGACCGCTCAGAATGTTGGAACAGTAGCAGGGCGATTCAATGAATTAGTGGTCAATGTTAGTAATGATGTACTGGCAAATACGAATGGTAAAGATAGATATAGAACTGGAGCTTTTGCTATTGGTTTTCTTGATGGTGTAAATATGTATTCAGTCAATATGTTAATTTGGACAGGAGATACACACTGTAAAGAATCAAAAAAATATATAGATACTGATTACCCCGCAAGGTGGGGCTATAAGGATATTTCAAATTGTCAATTTGGTGACTTAGTACATGGGATATTATCCGTACGCTATAGTAGGGACATTGGTTATGGACAAAGAGTGGGAGCAGGGTTAGGTGTAGATAGTGAGCGACTAAGAAATTTTATTCAGAATAAAATATTTCATGATATGTATTTTATACCACGATTCATGAATAAAACTAAAAATATCCATTTACCTATGAAAACGGATGATGGTAAAAACTACCTTTATAAAGAAAATCAAATGGTAAAACCCGCTAGTCTTGTCTGGCAATTACTTGTAAATGGATCGTTAATGTATTAATTAACTTAGATCCAAGTAATAAATGCAACTGCTTGAGATATTGCAGAGAAAAAGGTGTTACGACACAAGATCAGTAAAAAAATCCCAATATTGTTTTCTTGGCATTTCGGCTTCAATAACAATTTTTTCTTTTTTTATGGGGTGTATAAATGACAATTCATTACAATGAAGGCAGATAGATTTATCTTGTGTCCCTCGAGAATAGCCATACTTTAGATCCCCGACTATTGGACAACCAATATTAGATAATTGAACTCTAATTTGGTGAGGGCGACCAGTGATAGGATTGATTTTTAATAAGAAATAGCCATTAAGACCAGCTCCAAGTTCATATTCCAAGACAGATTTTTTTGCCCCTTTTTTATCGGACTGCTGTATTCTAGATATATTCTTTTTAGAATTTTTAATTAAGAAATTTGTAAGTTTTCCTGACAATGGATCTGGTTTTCGATTGACCACTGCATAATATT
>JAZGFO010000095.1:0-14570 GCA_036479655.1 Saprospiraceae bacterium | reverse complement strand
TATCAAACCAGGAGATAAAATGTTTGCTTTTATCAAAAAAATTAGAGAGGATTCAAAAATTGATCTTGTCCTCCAAGAACAAGGATACGGCAAAGTGGAAGACTTCTCTTTTGATTTGGAAGAGTATTTATTAGAGCACAAATCTTTAAACTTACATGATAAGTCTGATCCTAATGATATTCGAGACAAATTTGGCGTAAGTAAAAAAATATTTAAAAAAGCAATTGGAAAACTATATAAAGAAGGTATTATTGAAATCACACCAGATGGTATTAAATTAAAAATAAAAAATATTGTATAAATTGATGAATTACAAAGCTTTAAAAATAGTTGCTGCTGTTTTGATTATGGGATCTGTTCAGGGAGGTATTCTATCCCAAGAATTAGCAATAACTGAAAATGGAGATTCTGTTTATCTTTTTGATAATGGAATGTGGTCTTATGACCTTGAGCGTCCTGAAGGTGGATTAGAAGAATTTGAAATGTATTCTGAATTCAGTATAATTGATTCTACAAATACTGTATATACGGAACCTAAAAGCAAACAAAAAAAATTAGATAAAACTAAACAAGCTTATTCTATAGCTTTTGATAACAAAATATGGAAGAGAGTACCTGTATCAACGATCAATGACGAAGCGGACTATACATTAATATCGAAAGATGAGGAAATGTATGGAATGATCATCTACGAAAAAGTAGAAATAGGATTAAATGCTATTATGAATATTGCAATGTCAAATGTAAAAGATAATTTAAATGTAAATCCTGATATTATACATTCCGATTACGTTATGGTTAATGGCAAACAAATGATACATGCTACATATAAAGTAAACATACAAGATCTTAAGTTTGTTTTTGATTCTTTTTATTATTCTGGAGAAGAAGGTACAGTCCAGTTTACAGCTTGGACGTTTGCTAATATCTATAAACAAAAACAAGCAGGAATGTTGAAATTATTATCATCATTGATTGTGAAATAATGAATATAAAACCCGATAGAAAGATACTTTTAGCGTTAGTTACTACAAAAATGACATTTGGAAAGTATAAGGGACGATTAGTATGTGATATCCCTACCCACTATTTAGTGTGGATGATACAAAATGATGCAATGCCAAAAGGAACTTTAGGGCAATTACTCCATACTGTTTTAGAAATTAAAACTAATAATTTGGAAGATATTCTCTATGAATTAAAGCGTTGGAAAAGAAATTGATTTTTAATTCAATTAATATGAGATATCAATTAGAATACTGAGTATGATTAGGGTAGTTACATTGTTATTTGTTGTTTTATTTGCTTTTGGATGTAAAAATAAAGCAGACTTTAGCTCTATTGATAAAGAAAAAACAATGGAATTACCCATTGGTGATTATTCTATTTATTACCAATATAACAATCCAGATACAACCTTTTTATTACCTCAAGATTTAGTTGAAATTTCAGGATTAGCATATAGTGATTATAGTAAAATGCTTATAACCATAAACGACGAAAAAGGAGATGTTCACTTTATTAACACCAACACTGGTTTTCGTAAATCTAAAATACATTTTGGAAGTAATGATGATTATGAAGGTATTGCATACCACAATGACAAAATCTATATAACAGAAAGTAATGGCAATGTTAAAATAATTGACGAACCATCAACAGGTCGGATATTTATCAATCTAAGTAATAATTCTAAAAACCCATTATCAAGAAAAAACAATATTGAAGGTTTATGCTATAGTCCTATTACCAATACAATGCTACTCTTAGCAAAAGGAAATAACCAAATAAAAGGCAATGTGGGGAATGGAAAATCAGTATTTAGCATGGATTTGTCGACGGCAATAATTGACAATTCGCCCCTATTTACAATGGATGTAAGTGAATTTGTATCAAACCAACAATTACTTGAGCCCAATAATAATTATTGGAAAGAAAAAAGCATTATCTCAAGTATATACAAATTTGCACCATCAGGAATTGCTATTCATCCAAAAACATTTGATTTCTATATACTATCTTCTGTCGCTTCTTCGATTTGTATTTTAGATAATAATGGGTCAATAATGGCATATTACCTCCTTGATCCAAATACTAATCCTCAACCAGAAGGTATCACATTCGATTCTCAAGGTACTTTGTATATAGCTAATGAAGGAAAAAATCAAAAACCTAAAATTAATAAGTATCTACCTTTAAAGTAGCGAACCAAATAGATAACAGCAACGCCCTTACATTCCCTTTAATCGCTCTATTTCTTCCGTTAAAATCTTAATCCTCGCTGTTCCATCTGAATGTTTTTTACGCTCACTTTCTACTACAGATTCTGGGGCATTATTAACAAATCTCTCATTAGATAATTTTTTGCCAATGCTTGCCACAAAACCTATTTGATATTTTAGTTCTTTCTCTTTTTCTTCTATTTCTGCACCGATGTCAAGTGATTGTTCGATACCTACTATAAATTGTTCTGTCCTAGATATAAAACTTACACCATTTATTTTATCATCGGCAGTAATAGTTATATCTTTAAGAACTCCAAGTTTGACTATCATAGCTTCGATACCTTCAGCATTGACAAAAACCTCCATTTCTGTAGATTTAATAGCAAAAAGCGATAACTCCTCTTTCATTTTTAAGCCATTCTTATTTCTTATGTCCCTAATGTTAGAAATCACATCTTTTGCTTGTTCTACTTGAGAAAGTATCTCACTGTTACCATATTTAGCTTGTGGATAAGTACTCATGATACAATCCTCTCCTTCATTTCTTTCTTTTATAATATGCCACATTTCTTCAGTGATAAACGGCATAAATGGATGAAGTACGGTACAAATCTTCTCATAGAACTTCTTTGCTTGAGTTTTAGTATCCGCTGCAATTCCCTCACCATAAGGAGGTTTTATCATTTCCAAATACCAAGAACAGTAATCATTCCAAATAAATGAGTATAGTGTAGTTAATGCTTCTGATAGTCTATATTCTTTATAGTTTTTATCAATTTCAGCAATTACAGTGCTAAATTTTGCATCAAACCACTTTGAGGCCAAATCATCTATTTGATTACTATTTTTACTTTTATCTATTTCCCATCCTTCTATTAGTCTTAGCGCATTCCATAACTTATTACTAAAGTTACGTCCTTGCTCACATAGTTTTTCTTCAAATAGCAAATCTCCACCAGCAGGCGAGCTGCTCAACATCCCAAATCTTACACCATCTGCTCCATATTGATCTATTAGCCCAAGCGCATCTGGAGAATTACCCAATTGCTTACTCATTTTTCTACGTTGCTTGTCTCTTACCATACCAGTAAAATATACATCATTAAATGGTCGTTTGTTTTCCCATTCATAGCCTGCCATTACCATTCTAGCAACCCATAAAAATATTATATCCCACCCAGTTACCAATACTGAAGTAGGGTAGTAATAGTCTATTTCTTCTCTTGACTTGAATCCATCAAATAACGATATCGGCCACAACCAACTCGAAAACCATGTGTCTAATACATCTTCATCTTGTTTTAGATCATCGATGGTTAGGTCAGTGTTTCCAGTTTTTGCTTTAGCTTGATTCAGTGCTTCTTCTGCAGTTGTTGCTACATAGACTTCTTCATTGTAAAACCAAGCAGGGATCCTGTGTCCCCACCACAGCTGACGAGAGATACACCAATCTCTTATGTTTTCCATCCAATGTTTGTAAAGGTTTTTCTGATTTTTAGGAAAAAACTCTACCTCATCGGATACTACTGCATCGAGAGCTGGCTTTGCAAGAGATTCCATATTTACATACCATTGTAGTGATAGTTTTGGTTCTACTACTGCATTGGTTCTTTCAGACCTTCCTACACTATGCGTATAATTTTCAGTATCTACAAGATTACCACTTTCTTTAAGTGCTATTTTTACAAGTATTCTTGCTTCAAATCTATCTTTACCTACAAATACTTTTGCAGCATCACTTATTGTCCCATCATCATTAATGACATCTATTACTTCAAGTTTGTGTCGTTTACCTATTTCGTAATCATTGATATCATGGGCAGGGGTTATCTTTAATGCGCCAGTACCAAATTCTATATCTACATAATCATCAAATATTATTGGTATGACTCTATCGACCATTGGTACGATTACATTTTTACCCTTTAAGTGTGTATATCGAGGGTCGTCAGGATGTACTGCTACAGCACTGTCACCCATTATCGTCTCTGGTCTAGTAGTAGCGATAGTTAAGTAGTCGTTAACTCCTTCTATTTGGTATTTGACATGATAAAGTAAGCTTGTTTCTTCTTTGTGTAATACCTCTTCATTTGAAAGTACCGTTTGGGCTTCTGGGTCCCAATTGACCATTCTCAGTCCTCTATATAATTTTCCCTTATTATACAAGTCTACAAATGCCTGAATCACAGCTTCTGATCGAGTTTCATCCATTGTAAATGCCGTCCGCTCCCAGTCACATGAAGCACCAAGTTTTTTAAGCTGATTCAATATTTTTCCGCCATATTCATCCTTCCACGCAAATGCATGTTCCAAAAATTCTTCTCTCGTTAGGTCTGATTTCTTTATCCCTTTTTCTCTTAGCATTCGCACCACCTTTGCTTCTGTAGCTATAGATGCATGATCAGTACCAGGTACCCAGCAAGCATTTTTACCCTCAAGTCTTGCCTTTCTTATCAATATATCTTGAATCGTATTATTCAACATATGTCCCATGTGTAGTATGCCCGTTACATTAGGCGGTGGGATTACTATGGAGTATGCCTCTCTTTCATCTGGTTCAGAATGGAAATAATTTTTTTCCATCCAATGCGCATACCATTTGTCCTCTACTGCTTTTGAATTATATTTAGCTTCCATTGTATTTATTGAATTCTTTGTTTTTTATTGAATGGCACAAGGTAAGACAAAATGATATTTCTTTAGCATTATTCTTTTTTATTATATTTTATGAATTACTAAAGTTTTAGTTTTTATTATTATTAAATAAATATGTACCTTTGTTTTATATGAATTTCGTAGCCATATTATTATCCATTATTATTTTCAGTGTGTCAAGTGTACCATGCTCTGACGGAATGGAGTTTTTGGCTTACAATGATTCTAATACTATAACTCATATATCCAATGAGTGTTCTGGTCATAGTCATTCGAGTGAAGATACAGAATATTGTTCTCCTTTCTGTACTTGCCAATGTTGCGGTATTACTTTGACAATACCTTCTGGAGTATTGCTTAATCATACGTATTGGCTTTATTCTGAGGCTTCAATTGTTCAATATGAATTTTCTTATTCTTTTGACTATTCCAAAGGGATATGGCATCCGCCAACCGCATAATCTATATTTGACTATGGGATATCTATGTCCATTAGTGAGTGTTTTATACTTAATTGTATAGAATCACTGTGATTTCAACAATTTAAAGAATTGAATTATTTATTAGTAATCATATTACCAATGAATCCAAGTTCATTTTTTGTATTTCATATTAATAACTTATGATTGAAAATATAATAAGATACGCTGTCAAAAACAAAGTTGTCATTGGGTCTTTAATAGTAGCATTGATAATATGGGGATTGTTCTCTTTACGAAACCTATCCGTTGATGCCGTTCCTGATATTACGAATAATCAAGTACAGATTTTAACGACGACAAGAAATCTGTCAACGCTCGATGTAGAACAGTTTATCAGTTACCCAATCGAAATGGAAATGGCAAATCTTCCAGGAGTGAAAGAAATTCGATCTATCAATAAGTTTGGGCTTTCAGTTGTTACAATAGTTTTTGAAGACAATATGGGAACATATCTACCTAGGCAGCTAATAGCAGAAAAGATAAAAGCGGCAAAAGAAAAAATTCCAGAGGGATTTGGAGATCCTGAGATGGGGCCCATATCCACTGGGTTAGGAGAGATTTATCAGTACCTTGTCGATGTCAAACCTGGATATGAGGACAAGTATACAGATATGGACCTTAGAACCATACAAGATTGGATAGTGAAACGGCAATTGTCTGGTATTGATGGAGTCGTAGAGGTCAATACATGGGGAGGTCACTTGAAACAATATGAAATTGCAATTGACCCCTTACAATTAAAAGCAATAAATATTAGTATCGATGAAATTATAGAGGCAGTAGAATCCAATAATGGGATAACAGGAGCTGGATATATTGAAAAAAACAATCAAAGCTATTTTATTAGAGCAGAAGGATTGTTACATAGTTTAGTAGATCTTCAAAAAGTTGTTATTAAAAACATAAACGGAAGCCCAATACTCGTAGGAGATGTTGCAACTGTGGGATATGGACATGCACCGAGATTTGGGGCTATTACAGGCAATGGAGAAGGGGAGAAAGTGATGGGGCAGATTATGCTTTTGAAAGGGGCAAATACCAAGAAAGTGTTACAAAATGTAATTGATAGAGTAGCTGAAATACAACCGACATTGCCAGAAGGCGTTTTTATAAATCCATTTTTGGAAAGGAGTAAATTATTGAAAAGTACGACAGATACTGTATATGAAAACTTGTTGTTGGGTGGACTTATAGTGATATTTGTAGTGATACTATTGTTGGGGAATTTTAGATCAGGTCTTATCATCGCTTCGTTAATTCCATTGAGTCTATTGTTTGCACTTGGTTTGATGAATGTATTTGGAGTTTCGGCAAATCTTATGTCATTAGGAGCGATAGATTTTGGGATAATTATCGATGGAGCAATCATCATCGTAGAGTTTATATTGTTTTCCATGACACAAAGCAGTTCCACTTTAAAAGGATTAACTGGAAAAGCATATAGAGACAAAAAAGACGAAATTGCTATTAACAATTCGAGTAGTATGATGCGATCAGCTATTTTTGGACAGGTGATTATACTGATTGTGTTTTTACCTATATTGACACTGGAAGGTGTAGAAGGAAAGATGTTTAGACCGATGGCAATGACTTTTAGTTTTGCATTGATAGGTGCAATGATCCTATGTTTAACTTATGTCCCAGTCATGGCTTCACTATTTATGAAGCCTGTAAATAGTAAAAACAATTTTTCAACTAAAGTAAATGACTTTTTGAAGAGATTGTACAATCCAATTATTCACCTTGTGATGAGATTCAAAAAGACGGTAGTGTTGCTCTCTCTTATGATAATGGGATTTTCGGCGTATCTGTTTTCTGGTATGGGAGGAGAGTTTGTACCAACATTGGACGAGGGAGATATCGTTATCCAACCCCTGATTGCGTCTGGTACTTCACTGGGCAAAACCATAGAGTTGTGTACAATCATGGAGGGTATTGTTAAAGAAAAATTTCCAAATGAAGTCAATCAAGTTGTATCTCGTATTGGTGCAGCAGAAGTACCTACAGATCCGATGTCGATGGAGGAAGTCGATATGATTATAACGCTTAAGCCAATAAAAGAATGGAAAAGAGCCTCTTCAAAAGATGGATTGATCACAGTGATTGAAGAAGAGCTTAATCAATTACCAGGAATGGAGTACGAATTTACTCAACCAATCGAGATGAGATTTAATGAATTAATCTCCGGTTCTCGTGCAGATATATCAGTCAAAATTTATGGAGAAGACCTTGATCTCCTATATGCTAAAGCGGTAGATGCAAAATTTTTGATAGACAATATAAAAGGTGCTGCCGATGTAGTATTGGATAAAGTAGACAACATACCTCAGGTTAAAATATCATACAATCGAGCCAAGATAGCCCAATATGGACTTAATATCGAAGAACTCAATGAATCAATTCAAATGGCCTATGCAGGATTGCAAGTAGGAGAGATATTCAAAGGAGAGCGAAGGTTTGATATCGTTTTGAGGTATCAAAAAGCAAGTCGGTCTTCTATAAGTGATATCGCCAATACTATGATTAATCTACCTAATGGTAGCCAAGTACCTATAAGTGTAGTAGCAGATGTAAAAGTCATTGAAGGACCTGCCAAGATATCTCGTGACGATACCAAACGTCGGGTTTCAGTAGGAGTCAATGTGAGAAATAGAGATTTAGAATCCGTAGTTATAGATATCAAAAATACATTGTCAAACCATCTTGATTTACCTCCAGGTTATCATATAAAATATGGAGGACAATTCGAAAATCTTAAAAGTGCGAAGAATCGTCTATTGGTTGTTGTCCCACTTGCATTGTTATTGATATTTTTATTGCTATATATGACATTTCACTCCGTTGCGGAAGCAGCATTGATATACACCGCGATACCATTGGCATCGATAGGAGGTATATTGCTACTGTGGTCAAGGGGCATGCCTTTTAGTATTTCAGCTGGAATCGGATTTATAGCGCTTTTTGGTATTGCCGTACTTAACGGAATTGTATTAATTGAACACTATAAACACATGAAGTTATCTGACTTCTCCAGTATTAAAGAGATGATAATAGAAGGAACAAAACAAAGAATAAGACCAGTATTGTTAACAGCTTCAGCGGCTGCATTAGGATTCTTACCGATGGCGATATCTACTTCGTCAGGGGCAGAAGTTCAACGACCATTGGCGACAGCAGTCATTGGAGGGTTGATTAGTTCTACCATACTGACATTGATAATATTGCCAATATTGTATAGTTGGTTGTTGTCTTGGAGAAATAAAAGAACGAAGCTAAATAGAAATAAAGCACTTATATTATTGCCACTATTGTTGGGGGCAAATATGGTGTGGGCACAAGTTGATAATGAAGTTCCAAAACAAATTTCGATAGAAGAAGCTATTCAATCTGCAAGAGGCAATAGCCCAAGCCTCAATAGTCGATTATTAGAAATAGAGAAGAGTCAAGGACTTGAAGGTATGAAGTATCAACCTGGTATAACGAGTCTGTCCTATACTGGAGATGCATTGATCACTGGGAATCCTAATCAGATGAATGCCCTCAATGTATCCCAAGAATTTGAACATCCTAGATTGCAAAAACGTAGAAATGAAGTTCAAAAAATACTAACAAAACTCAATAACTTGGATCATGCTATGCTGAGAAATGCAATTATGCTTGAAGTTAGAAATATCTATTATGAATTGGTATCTTCAAAGGCAGTACACAATAGTTACTTAGATGTTATTAGGGATTACAGCCCTTATGTACTTATCGCAAATAAGAGAAATCAAGCAGGAGTATCAAATCCTATAGAATCGATAAGTTTAGCGCTTGAAGTAGATGCATTAAAACGATTAAGAGATAGTGAGGTTTGGAATATTAAATCACTTGAAAGACAATTGCAATTATTGATTGGCAGTGCTACAGCTGTTACAAGCAATCAAGATCTAAAAACAGTTGACCAACAAGTGATAGGTACACGTGGTAGTGATCTACTATCGCAGAAATCACAAGTAGAGATCGAACGTAGTCAAGCTACATTGGCACTGACAAAATCTGGTAATTTGCCCCAGTTTAATGTTGGTTATAGCCTACAGAACTATTATGAGGGCGGACTGTATAGTGGTGTAGAATTGGGCGCCTCTATTCCGTTGTTTACAAAAAACAGGAATAAGAGAACTAAAGCAGCTCAGATTGATGTGAAAATCGCTAAAAGTAAGCTAAAAACTACTGCAAGATACGTTGAGCAAAAACAAGAATTATGGCTAAATAAAATGCTTATGATGAAGGAAAGATCATTAAGTATAAAGCAAAAAATGGAAACTCAAATCCCTGAAATGATGCGAATAGCAAAGTTGAACTATAAAGCAGGGAGTATGAGTTATCTTGAATTGATCAATATATTGAAAATGAGAAAAGAATTAGAAGTTGATTATTGGCAAACTGTAATGAAACATAATATAGCTTTAGCAAATTATGAGTTCTTAATTATGGGTTATTGATAATGTTATATAATACGATTTACTATTAGTATCGTAAGTAAGAGATGGACAGAGATTATGGTCCTTCAATTTTTAAAACACAAAATCAAAGAAATATGTATATTTTAATAAAACAATCAATATTAATATTAATTATAATATTCATCTCATCATGTAATGAAAAAACGGATGCTAAATTAGGTCATGATGACCATGATCATGCACACGATAAACATGGAGGACATATTTCAGATACGAAGTCAAAAACAATTGATGGAGCAGAACCTCATGGTGATAATGAAGAAGAGGGTATTCACTTGACTAAAAGACAAGTAGAAGCGATAGGTTTGGAATACGGGACTTTCAGGGATATCAAAATTAGTGATTTTATAAAAACAACAGGGACACTAGGACTACCACCTAAGGCATATTCTTCTGTAAGTGCCAAATTTGAAGGGTTTATAAAAAATGTGAACAAATATGTAGAGGGCAGTAGAATACAGAAAGGAGCTATAATTGGATATTTAGAAAATCCAAATTTAATAGAAAAACAAGAATTGTTTTTATCCTCATCTGCCGAATTGAGATTCTTACAACAAGAATATAATCGTCAACGAGAGTTAGTTCAGCAACAAGCAGGGATAGAAAGAACTGTTCAGAAACTATCATCTGATGTAGAAATGAAAAAGGCTCAAGTGTTAGGAGCGCAACATTATTTAGATTATTTGGGAATTAATACTTCAGAAGTATTGGCAGGTCAATTTATACAGCGGATACCGATAGTCGCCCCTATGACGGGATTTATCACTACGATAGACATGCATAATGGTATGTTTGTAAAACCAGAACAACAGTTGTTAGAGATTATGAGTGACAAACATCTCCATCTGGAATTAGACGTTTTTGAAAAAGATATTTCAAAAGTAGAGGAACATCAGCAAGTTTCCTACTCTATACCAGCTCTAGGAACAGAAATATACCTAGGAGAAGTTCATATAATCGGTAGAGAGTTCAATACCGATAACAAAACGGTAAGAGTCCACGGTCATTTAGAAGGGAAAAAACCCAAATTTATCAAAGACTTATTTATATCAGCTAAAATATGGTTGAATGATCAAAAAGTACAAGCATTACCCGCAGATGCAATCATGAAAGATGGCCCTTCATATTTTGTGTATTATTCAGTTTCAGGAGAAGAGAATGATCATGGAGAAATTGAGTTTGACAAACTTATGGTATTGCCCGGTACAGAAGACAATGGATTCGTAGCAATAAAGTTATTGGACACATTGCCTCAAAGGGCAAAGATTGTTACAAAGGGTGCATACTTTATCTATGCACAGTCAAAGTATGGGGAAGCAGTCCATGAGCATTGATATACCTTAAATATTAGTTTGTTTAATTATTTTCAAAACTAAATTATGAGTAACCACCAACATGAATGCGAAGATGGAGCTTGCGCTATAGATTTTACAAAAGAAAGCGAACTTAAAGAGGCTTTTTTTATTAATAAGGAATACATCGGACCTATTATTGGACTGCTGTTTTTATTGATGGGTATTGTTTTTGATTTTTATAATATTCCTTTTTTCAAATCTCCAATACCTTTGATTTATTTTGGCGTTATCTATTTGTTTATTGGTGGGCCTATTGTATTGAAAGCACTGAAATTATTAGCTAAAGGAGATATTTATAACGAATTTGTTTTGATGTCAGTAGCTACAATTGGTGCTTTTTTGATAGGCTCTTATGCGGAAGGCATTGCAGTGATGTTGTTTTATGTTATCGGAGAACTATTTCAAGAATCGGCTGTCAATAAAGCCAAAAGATCAATAGAAGCATTATTGAAAATTCAGGTAGAGGAAGTATCTGTGATACAAAACGGACAATTAATTATAAAACATCCTAACGAAGTTAAAATCGGACAGATTATCCATGTAAAATCAGGACAAAAAGTAGCTTTGGATGGTGTATTAGAATCAGAATTAGCATTTTTTAATACTGCGGCATTAACTGGCGAATCTATCCCTGACAGCAAAAAGAAAGGAGATATTGTTTTAGCAGGAATGGTCAATGTCGATAATTTGGTAATGATAAGAACCACAAGTAAATACGAAGATACCAAGCTATCAAAAATTTTGAAATTAGTACAAGAAGCTGTTGGACGAAAAGCTAAAACTCAATTATTAATTAGTCGTTTAGCAAAGATTTATACCCCTATTGTGTTTTGGTTAGCGATTGCGTTAATTGTTGTGCCAATGTTGTTTTTAGGGGATGATTATATTTTTCAAACCTGGTTTCAAAGAGCTTTAATATTTTTAGTTATTTCTTGTCCATGTGCATTAGTTATTTCTATCCCTTTAGGATATTTTGGAGGTATTGGAGCAGGCTCTAAAAACGGTATCCTATTTAAAGGTTCAAATTTTTTAGATCTGATGACAAAAGTTGATACGGTGGTTATGGATAAAACAGGAACACTAACAAAAGGAATTTTTGAAGTACAAAAAGTAGTTGTTATTAATCACTTTGATGATAGTTTAATGGTAAAGTTAGTAGGTTTGCTAGAACAAAATTCTACTCATCCAATAGCCAAAGCAATTGTTAATTACGCCAATATTACAGACACGAATTTAGAAGTATCAAATGTTGAAGAATTCTCAGGTTATGGAATTAAAGGTAGAGTAGGGGGATATCAAATTTTGGCGGGGAATTCAAAACTTTTAGATAAGTTTAATGTACCATATGACAAGTCTGTTTTACAGGTTGTAGATACCATAGTAGTAATTGCTATTGATGGTAAATATATTGGTTATATCACAATTGCTGACAGTATAAAAGAAGATTCAAAAACGGCTATTGTACAACTTCAAAAATTATCACAAATAAAGGAAATCGTTATGCTCTCCGGAGACAAACAAATAGTAGTTGATAATGTAGCTAAAGAATTAGGAATTGATAAAGCAATTGGAGGTTTACTCCCAGAGGATAAAATTATAGAAGTCGAAAAATTAAAAGCGCAAGGTAGTTCAATTGTTTTTATTGGAGACGGAATCAATGATGCACCGGTTATTACATTATCTGATGTTGGAATGGCAATGGGAGGATTAGGTTCTGATGCCGCAATAGAGACAGCAGATGTTATTATACAAACAGATCAGCCCTCCAAAATAGCAACTGCTATCAAAATTGGTAATGCAACGAACAAAATTATTTGGCAAAACATTGCTTTAGCATTAGGTGTCAAAATACTAGTACTCATATTAGGAGCTTTAGGTATGGCAACAATGTGGGAAGCCGTTATCGCAGATGTAGGTGTCGCGTTATTAGCAATTCTAAACGCAGTTAGAATTCAAAACATGAAATTCTAAACAGGTATAAAAAATCGTCTGATAAGACAGAATCAAATAAATTATGTTTTTAAAACAATTCGGCTATTTCTCATATCTCTATCTCAAATCATATTTTCATTTAGTCCGTAATCTTCATTGACTTGCTTACTTTACTTCTATAGTTCAATAGCTCTACTATCAATACCTTAAATTTGTTTTCATACTTTTTGCCATAAGCTATATTTACTTTTATGTGCTTACAAATATCGTCCTTACAAAAGTAGACACTCCAAAGAATGGGCATTCGAGTGGCGAGCATAATTAATATTTATGTTAACGTCTACTCTTCCCTACTGTTAACACATTAAAATGGGCACCAATTATGGCTATTTATAAATTAAGGCTAAAAAATATTATTTAAAAATTAATTTTGATAGTGAAATAACAATAACTTACTATTTTTGCACGATTTATTGATAAATCAAAAATTAAGACTATGGATAATCCTTGGCACTTTGTTAGAATAGGTGATGATGCCCCTAAAATAGTACAAGCAATTATTGAAATTCCTAGAGGTTCGAAAACCAAATATGAATTGGACAAAGAAACAGGTATGTTGAGACTTGATAGAGTATTATATTCTTCTGTTTACTACCCATATAATTATGGATTTATACCACAAACTTACTGTGATGATAATGATCCATTGGACATTTTAGTACTTACACAAGTAAAAGTTTTACCTATGTGTATTATGAATGCAAAGGTCATAGGAGTGATGAGAATGATAGATGATGGAGAAGCAGATGACAAAATCATTGCAGTGTCTCCTGATGACATGAGTGTAAGTCATATCAATTGTATTGAAGATGTCCCAAGTCATGCGCTGAGAGAATTGAAAGCATTCTTTGAAGATTATAAAAAATTGGAAAACAAAACAGTTGAAGTTGCTGATTTTCAAAACAAAGAAAAAGCATGGAAGATAATAGATCAAAGTATAATAGATTACAAAGCTTTTATGGAAAAAAATGGTAATTGACCTTTAAGTTGAGTATAATTTGTATATTTATAAAATGTATTTTTGAATTTCGAACTATAGGTAGCAACACTTTTAATTCGTATTTTGTATTAAATTTAATCTTTAAAAATGAAATATATATATATATTAGTAATGGTGTTAATCTTAGGCTGTAAACCTGATAGCAAAACAGGAGATCTGAATACAGGGAAAATGAGATCGAATACTAATACTAGTATTAAAACTGGTAATAGTGATGGAGCAAGGATTTCTGAGTCTACGGACAAAGCAATAAAAGATATTGCAAATCAAAAACCTAAGTTAGAGAAGAACAGACAATCTAGATTTACCAATTACAATGTAGAAAGAATACCAGATGGATGTAATTTATTATCGGC
>JAZGFO010000094.1:0-3023 GCA_036479655.1 Saprospiraceae bacterium | reverse complement strand
TCGACTACAATATTTCCACTACTAAGTATCAAGTGGTATTTTCCATTAAAATCTTTACATATCCCAATACCTTCGCTAAATGATTCAACAGATTGATATCTTGGTGTTATTATCGAATTTCCTTTCTTGTCAATAAATCCCCATAACCCTTGGTACATAACTGCGGCATAACCATTTTTATATTCTCTTAAATCATCATACAAATCATTGACTTTTAGATTGCCCAAAGTATCTATATAACCCCACTTATATTTTGGTGCTTCAAAATCTTCCATATACTTATTATATTCTAATTTTTCTTCTCCATGAAATATCTCTTTATGTGCATCATTGGCACAGCTTATAAAAAAAAGCATTAAAGAAATCATAAATATTAAGTTTTTGAACATATTACATAGTTATGATGGTTACTATTGTGTAAGAAAGAAGGCTTATTAGTAAAATTCAATTATTAAAAGTACTTATTAATTTTGTTTTGGAATGAATCGAAAGTAAATATGTTTAAAAATTTATCAATTGTTATTATACTTTTTTTTAGTGTATTTACTATAAATGCTCAAGATAATTGGATTAAATATAAAGCAACAGATGCAATCAGTTTTGATGTCTTAGTTCCATATTATATGGAGTATATAACCAAAGATATAAAAACAAGTCTTGGACCTCTTATCTCTCATACATATGTACATCAAAGTGTAGATGATGATCCAAATTATCTTTATTTAATCAATGTTATTGGTTATCCAAAAGGAGTTTTTTTTAAAGATAGTATTGAATTATTAGACGAATTTTTATTGTCATCAATAGAGACTGCAGCACGATCAATAGAAGGAGAAGTTGTCTATTCTGCCAATCTTGATGAAAAGCACAATGGTGTGGGCAAAGTTTTTCGTATTAAATATAATGATGGAAATGCGGTTATGAAAGGAAAAGTATTTATCAATAATGATACTTTTATCATGTTACAAGTATTCACTCAGAAAAGCGCTTCGCTAAATGATAAAATGAATTATTTTTTAGATAGTTTTAGAACAAGAGATTGATTCTGCTTTTTTGAATAATCTAATATAATGTCGAAACTAATTTTTGATTAATTCAGCCCAAACAAATTAGGTAACCACATTGAGATAGCTGGGATATAAGTAATCATCAACAATACGATTACCATGGCGATCAAAAAAGGGAACAGAGGTTTTACAACATCTGATACACTAATATTAGCAACACCACTACCTACAAATAGAATAGTACCCACAGGCGGTGTACATAACCCTATACATAGATTAAGTACCATCATGATACCAAAATGTACAGGATGCATTCCCAACTCTGTTACTACTGGAAGAAATATTGGTGTAAATATTAGTATCGCTGGAGTCATATCCATAAATGTGCCTACAATTAACAATGTCAAATTGATAATAAGGAATATTACAATTGGATTGCTAAATTCATTTAGCATATAACTAGTAATTGCTTGAGGGATACCTTCAAAACTAAACAACCATGACATAGCCATAGACGTACATATCAAAAACATTACAATAGCTGTAGTCTTGGCACTCGCTAATAGTATATTAGGAATGTCAGTAATCGTTATTCCTTTATAAACCAAAGCTAAGATTAATGCATACAATACGGCTATTGCAGCTGCTTCTGTAGCAGTAAATATACCTGCTACTATACCTCCAACTACAAGTACTAAAAGCATCAGACTGAAAAATGATCTTCTAAAATGTGTAAATATTTCTGAAAATTTTGAGCGTTTTGATTTTGGCAATTTGGTGCGAATAGCTGTAATAGCTACAACCAGAATTAATGCCAAGCCCATCAATAATCCAGGTAAATAACCAGCAATAAATAATGCAGCTACTGACGCTGCACCACCACTGGCTAAGGCATAAATAATAAGTACATTACTTGGAGGTATTAATAATCCTGTAGTGGATGATGGAATATTGATTGCAGCACTAAATGGTCTTGGATAACCTTCATCTTCCATGGGTTCTGTCATTATACTTCCTATAGCAGAGGCTGCAGCTACTGCTGATCCCGATACTGCCCCAAAGAGCATTGCAGCCAATACATTGACATACCCAAGTCCACCTGGTAAACTACCAATTAAGGATTTGGCAAAAAGTATTAGTCGATTAGCAATGCCACCTCGTTTCATGAGTTCTCCGGCTAGTACAAAGAAGGGAATTGCTAATAAAGAAAAACTATCTATACCCGTAGTCATCCTCTGGGCAACAGTTGTGATTCCCGGAAGTGTATCTATATTGAGAAGTAAAGATGCGGTAGTTGATATTCCAATACTATAAGCAACAGGTACACCATACATAAGTAGTGCAAAAAATAAACCAAACAAGACGAGCATGCTTATTACTTCTATACTCATTTGATATTTGCTTTTATAGAATGGTTAGCTATAGATATATTATAGATAGCATAAAATATAATAATCAATCCACTTATAGGTACAATCATATACACGTAGCCTAATGGCAAATGCAATGCAGGAGATAACTGTCCTAAATGTAATGTAATATAGACTAAATTAAATCCACCAATTACCATGACAACTAATGAAAAAATAGCAATAAGTACTTCCGTTATTTTGGTAGCAGTTACTTGTTTTTCTTTGGAAAATTTTCGATATAAAAAATCCATTGATAAATGTTCCCTTTGACCATTGAGATATGCAGCACCCAATATACTCAACCAAATAAGTGAAAAACGGGCAAATTCTTCGGTAAATGAAAATGATTTTCCCAATATATACCTTGACCCTACTTGCATCAGTACATCAAGTACCAACAAGCCAAATATGATGACCAAAAACAATTCAATAAACTTATTTAGTTTTAAATATATATATCTCATAATCTAATTAAATGAGTAACTCAAGTCTTTTTCTCGGGTTATACTTAATAACAATTTTAATATTATTTCAACATAATGTTGTCCAATCTCATTTTAGTCGTATTGGCTGCCGCTGTACCCATATATTTAAATCCTACTTT
>JAZGFO010000093.1:0-14672 GCA_036479655.1 Saprospiraceae bacterium | reverse complement strand
GTTATTTATACCATAATAAGGGTAGAAAATAATGGTACTAAAAGGGGTAGTTTTTTATTACAATTGTTAGCAGTTGAAGGATAGTTAGTTTTGCATAGTAAAATAATTGCATACGATATAAATAATTATTTTTGTAATTTGAAAATTACCTAAAATGTTTTCTGAAATGTGAATTATTCTATTTTTTTTGTTCGAATGCCTAAAAAAATCACTTATTGTTTTTGATTTTTGCATATATTCAATTTCACAAAGTTATAAGACATCATATCTTTTAAATATGTAAATGAATAGAGGACACAACAATATAATTTATTAAATAAAAGATGTGTTTTTACTAATTGTTTTTTATTGTCTAAAAGAAATTATACTGTATCTTCGTTTTTTGAGACCATGAGATTTATGAAATTAGACATCCCATACTATATAAGGCAAGTCCTTAGAGAATCTAGAGAAGTGCACCTTGACTCTATAGGTAGTTTTGTTGTTAGACAGCAATCTGCTAAAATTAATGTTAGCAAGTCTGCAATCAATCCTCCTACTTTAGAATTGGATTTTGAAGCCAATGGGAATTATGATACTAAACTTGAGCAGTATATAGCTGATTATGATGGTATAACAATGGGTGTCGCTAAAAAGGAAATTTTAAAATATTCTGAATTAGCTTTTAATAAACTACTCAATTTTGGAACATTTGAGATTGAAGGTTTAGGTGTACTTACCAAGAATAAATTTACAGATGTTGTGAAATTTATACCTGCAATACCATTCTTTACAGAGGAATATGAAGGATTAGGGACATTGCCGATTACACCTATTTCAAGAGTTAAATTAGAACCTGAAAATGTAGCCCATGCTATAGATAGTAGCAATCTACCTTCAGAAGATAAGTCATTATTACCATGGTGGATTCCTATATTAGCAGGATGTATTGTAGGTCTATTTTATATTATGTCGATAAAAGGTTGTTTTGACCGTAAACCAGATACATCTAATAATGGAATATTAGAAAGCAAGATTGTATTAGACTCTACTGTCAATAAACAAGATAAAGTTTTAGATTCCGTTTTTTCAGAAGTTGATCATATAATAGAACCAACAAAAACAGAAACTGAACCTGTTAATACTACTAAAACAAAAAAAATAGATGATAGTCAAGTAATTGTTAAAGATAAACCAACTAAAAAAGGAGAATTTGATGAATATCTTGCCATTATACCACAATCTGGAAAATGTAAAATAGTCGTTGGATCTTTTAAAAAACCAACAAACATAACTCGAATGATTAGCCGTCTTGAACGTAAAGGTTATAAATCTTATACGCACCAACATAACGGATTGACAAGGGTAGGATTGATCTTTAATTGTACTAATACTGACTTGAAGTCTTACATTCAAAAAGTAAGGAAAGAAATCATAAGAACTGCCTGGTATTTAGACCCTCAACTAAGAGTAGAATATAAATAATTATTATTTTGATTTTTTTATTAT
This sequence comes from Saprospiraceae bacterium, assembly GCA_036479655.1. Taxonomy (GTDB): domain Bacteria; phylum Bacteroidota; class Bacteroidia; order Chitinophagales; family Saprospiraceae; genus CAJXUU01. The sequence continues at coordinate 13,184 of JAZGFO010000093.1, read as the reverse complement.
TTTGTGTTCTTAAATTAGAATATAAAATAGGCAAATGAAAAATACAAAAATAGCTGGTATTGGAAAATACTTACCCACTAAGGTAGTGACTAATGATAATTTAGCAAAATATATGGATACCTCTGATGAGTGGATAAGAGACCGAACAGGGATCCAAGAAAGACGTTTTGCTGAAAAACATAAAGAAACGACTACAACCCTTGGTGCGGCAGCTTCGAGAATAGCGATAGAAAGAGCAGGAATATCCAAAGAAGATATTGATTTTATTGTCTTTGCTACATTAAGTTCTGATTATTATTTTCCTGGGTGTGGAGTACTTGTTCAGAGAGAATTAGGAATAACGAAAGGTGAAGTAGGTGCATTAGATATCAGAAATCAATGCTCTGGGTTTATTTATGGTCTTGAAGTTTGCGATCAATTTATCAAAACAGGTAAGTACAAAAATATACTTTTTGTATGTGCAGAAATGCAATCAATGGGGTTAGAGTTTAGTGATGTAGGAAGAAGTGTTTCCGTGATTTTTGGTGATGGCGCTGCTGCAATGATATTACAACCTACTGAAGAAAAAGAAAAAGGTGTACTTGTAACCCATTTACATAGTGATGGTACACATGCCGAAGAATTGGCACTTATCAATCCTGGGTCTCATGGTGGATATCACTTAGGTAAAGAAAAATTTGGTTATCCTGAAGGAGAAGAATTTGGAGGAGTATTTATAACACAAAAAATGCTGGATGACAAATTGGTTTCACCATACATGAATGGTAAATTGGTTTTTAAAACAGCAGTAACTAAATTTCCTGAAGTTATCAATGAGGCGCTTACCAGTACTGGTTATACTTCCGAGGATGTTGATCTTTTTATTCCTCACCAAGCTAATCTGAGAATAAGTCAATTTGTCCAAAAGAGGTTAGGATTGCCAGATGAAAAGGTATTCAATAATATACAAAAATATGGTAATACTACTGCAGCTTCCATTCCGATAGCTATGTGTGAAGCATGGGAAGAAGGTAAAATAAAAGACGGTGATCTGGTTCTAGTAGCTGCTTTTGGTAGTGGATTTACATGGGGTAGTGGACTGATAAGGTGGTAGTGTTAACTTTGGTTTTGTATTAGCATTTTGCAATTAGCTTACATGATTTCAAATTAAATGTATAATATCATGCATTTAGAATAGGGGGTTTTTTTTTTTATTGTGTCTTAGTGGTATAGATTGAATAATTTTAACACACAATTATGACAAATACACCAGGTTCGTTTTTAAAAATCATCGATAAAGTTTCACTTCTAAGAAAATTTGAACTATTCAAAAATTTAAATGAAGATGAATTGCAAGAATTAGCTTGTGAAACTGCTATCCTGAAGGTTAATAAAAACAAATATATTTATAGAACAGATGACAATGCTGATTTCCTATATGTACTTATTAATGGTACGTTGAAATTGGGTAATACATCCCATTATGGAAGAGAAGTAATCCGAACTATATTACATCCAACTGCCCTGTTGGGTGTTTGTGGATTGACAAATAATAATGTACACAACTCTTTTGCAAAAACAATGGAGTCAGATGTAAGATTATTAAAAATTAGCGTTTCAGGATTCACTAATATAATGAAAAATAACTTTAGTTTTAATCTTAAGGTTATTAAAAATTTAGGTGAAAAAATATCTACAATAGAACATAGATTAGAGTCTATGGTATTTAATGATGCCAGAGCTAGAATTATTGAGTTTATCAAAGAGAATGCTAACAAATTTGGTCAAAAAATTGGATTGGAAACTTTGTTAAAGCATACTTTGACACAGCAAGAAATTGCAAACTTTACAGGTACATCACGTCAAACTGTAACTTCTGTACTAAATGACTTGAAAAGTTCAAATCAAATTTATTTTAAAAGAAAAAGTATCCTTATTCGAGATTTATCAACGCTCGCATAGTAAAAGGATTTTAAGATTTTTTCAGGTAATTATTTTTTTCATAGTTGAATAATTTAAACTGAAAACCTAGCTAAAATGACAGACTTCAAAAGTGAAGTTTGTCATTTTTTTTTATGGTGTATATATGAGTGTTAATGTATCCTAATAGAATAAAACTTCTGTTGCTCCTCCTTCATTGGTGGGGATGTATATTTTTACTTCTTTATAGAGTGAGAGTAAGTGTGCAACCTCTGATTTTAATACACCTTGACCTCTACCATGGATGATCTCTACAGAGCTGTAATTTTTACTTATGGCATGCTCGATAAATGATTTTGCTGCTTCTATTTGGACTTGGAGGATTCTTTCTACTCTTTGATTTTTTAAATGTGGGTCCAATACTTCAATATGTAAGTCGATTACTGTTTTTTTGAGATTACTCTTAGGTGATTGGTATGTTTTTGAAAGATGTTTTTCTGTAAACTCCTTAACAATGTCTCTGTCTGGAACAGTGTAGGTTTCAAGATTTGAAAGCGTAGTAACAATGATTTTATTGCCTATATTAACTTTAATTTTACCATCTTTTTTTATGCCTTCAAATTTTCCAATACGACCACTTTTTATTAAACGTAAAGTGTCCCCAACCCATAAGTCTTCAATGTCAATCATCAATTAAAATTTGTATTTGAGTTGCATTTTTACTTCAGATCTGACGTTTCCTTCTATCAAGTTTCCAGACGATCCTATTGTAGTTCTATTGTCGTAATATGTACGTGCATATCTTCCTTCAAGTACTAATTTCCTGCCAATCTTTTGCCGCCAATTAATATAGAACCTACTTCCCTTATCTGTGTAAAATGGTATACTGAATTCATATAAAATATCATTTTCATAGGTATATATTCGAGTATTGAAATTGTCTGTATCAAATAAAGCATATCTAGCAGTAAACGAATAACTTTTTCCAAGGGGTTTGTATATTATATCTTGATAGATCATATAACCTTTAGAAGTTATACCGTTCTGTAGGTAAGATGTATATTCAAATCTATTTCTAAGTTTTAGGCTTTTATTTAATGTATGTCCAATATGTAACCTTATTCTATGTTGGCCAATAGTGGTTAACGGATCAATCTTGCTGCTTGTAGAATTGTCATTTTTTTGTTTTTCTTCATACCTATATTGAATATAAAGATTAAGCTTTCTTTTTAGTTTGTACTCTCCTTTGAGTAAAAATTCTCTACCATTTGATGGTGCATCTTTTTGAAACCTAAGCCATGAATGGTGCCATAAATCAAAGTATGTACTTAGTGTTATTTTATTTGTGGCCCTTACTTTTAGCGACAGATATGTACCTCGTTCATTAATTGGTAGCGTAGATTCTGAAAATGCGTTAGCATTTAATACCTGATAATTTTTTTGATAATCTCTAAAAATAAAACCCAAATCGACATTACGCCCAAGACTTGTCAGTAGCCCTCCTACAAAGGCTCTTCCTCCATTGTTACTTTGAGCAATTTCACCAAAAGTATTAAAGTTTTTATACCTATAACTATAATCAATACTCATATTTGTCAAGTGATCACCACTAAATCTATACTTTTTATATAGCTGATCATCAATAGTTAGTGGTGCAGAAAAATGCTGACTAAGTAAATTGAAACCTATGGAATAATTTCTTTTTTTATATTTCATTATCCCTCCATACGTTTGTTGTTTGACAGTGTTCTCGTTTTCTATCTCCCTTTCAGTACGGTGAAATCCATCCACTCTTATAGAACTGATTGTTTCAAACCCTGTATCTATTGTTGAATCTATCCTTACTGTACCATCAATGTTCTTCGTAGAGCCAAATACTGTAAGGTCAATATCTTTATTAATATCTATTGTCGCAGCTATCCCTCTAAAAAAATTAGCTTCATTTACTGAGCTGTATGGTCTGATGGTTCTGCCTCCTTGTTTGATATTGGTAACATAAGAACTTTTACCAGACCCAAAACTATTATGTAATATCAATCCTTGTCCCATACTCACACTATAGTCACCGATATTTAATGTACTTACTTTTGGTATTAGATCTCTAATATGCAAAAAGCCTGAATAATAGTCAAATCCAGTTTTGTTATTACCCCTAAAAAATTGTTCTCCAGGATCTTTTTCCATTGTGACTACAGCTCTAATGTTTCGACCACTTGCAAAATTGTATCGTGCAAAAAGATGGTTTTCATCACCAAGATACTTTTCATCTATAAACCCTTTTCTCTTTTGTATTACTCTTTTCCATTTGAGAAATAGGGTAGAGTTAGATTCTGAAAACAAACTTGATATCGTATGGTTTGACTGTTCGCCACCTTCAGTGATCAGTGGCATAATTGCTCTCAATGTAGCCATGTCAAGTGAGGGGATAGTCTGTAATTCGTACTTGCTAATAAATGGACCTAATTCATTTCTATATTGTAGGATATCATTTATCTGAATGTCAGATAACATCTGAAGATTTTGTAAATCTTCTTCAGTCGCTTGGTTTATATTAATAGGGTTTTTGAGATAGATTTGTAATTCATCATACAATGCATAAAAATCATAAGTTTGCTCGTCATTGTTTTCTAACAGATCTTCTAATAGACCACTTGACAATACAGCAATACTATCTTGAGCTACAAGAATGTTAGCTACAAGCAAAGTAATTGACACAAAGATAAATTTTATACTTTTCACTAATGTAAAGATAGGAAATAGCTTTGATTTTTCTACTTGGAGTAAAAAATTAATAAATTTGGAATATAAAAAAAGAACATACAACTTTCGTCATATGTTCTTAGGTATACTCTGTAAGGAAGTACACGTTGGTTTTATTTTTGTATAATTACCTTTTTAGTGATTGATCCATTGCCATCTGAAATTCTAATTAAGTATATACCATTTGTAATTGATTCTTCTATTTTCCAACCTATTTGATGTTCCCCTTTTGATTGGTGACCATTATAAATACCAGCTGCCCTCGAACCATTTAGATTGAATAGGTTGATAGACAAATCACTATTATCGCTTAAGATGTAGTTAATAGTCAAAATGTTATTTGCAGGATTTGGAGCTATAGTTACGGCATCTATAGCAGTACTATGAAGGTCTTCTACAGCTGTGGTGTTGGCTGCCCATGTATTCCATTCATCTTTTATAGCATCACCCCACCAATTTAGATCACCAAGAGGAAACCCTCCTTGAGATGCTACTTTCATATCTTCATTTGTGTACGATAGATCTTCGACCAATGGCCATTCAACACCAAATTTGTCATCGTCAGAATCCCAACCCCAATAAGTATTACCAATAATGTTTCTTTTGTTAGTCATCCATTGTACCATTGATGCCATTCCTTCACCTTGATTGATAAATCCTGGATCTGCTACCATTGGAGCTTCTGTTTTAAGATTTGGATAAACAGCCTCATCGGCAAACATTCCCATTGTTCTTGGATTCATAAATGGGGTAGGCTGGAGTCCATTTTGCTGCCAATAGATATTTATTGGATTAGCATAATAGAAACCATTATTCGCAACTCTGTATTTTCGATCTCCTTCTTCTATATTGTAGTAATCGATTAGATCAGATGGGATAGCGCTTATGTTTATTATTCCATATTGTTGTCCTCCTGGATCTTGCCCTACTTTGTCTTCTTCAGTTTCTCCATACGAGTGTGCATTATAAAATAAGTTGTTCGTAACCTTTGCATTTGGCAACCAAAAGGAATGGATTGGAAATTTCATGGTATTAACTATCGTATTATGATCAAATAATAAATAATCAGGAGGGATAGAACTTATATCTGCAAAAAATACGAATGAATTATTATTAAAAAAAGTATTGTTTTGCATTATTACTGAATCCGCAGGATTTTCTTGAAAAAATCCAAACCCTCTACCATTCCAAATATTGGTTTTGTGTTGCTGGTTTTTAAAATAGCAGTTTTTTATTACTACTTTATTGACTGGTTTTTCGGTTACGATTCCTGTCCATAAGCCCCATTCAATCATTACATTGTCAAATTCATAATTTTTGTTTTCTCCAGCTAAGAAAAATGAAGCATTAGACTCTCCATTACCTGATGGAGGAGTCATTTGGAAAATAATGTTTTTTACATATCCATTCTGGAACAATTTGAATTGTATCAACTGTATAGTTCCATCAGAACCTGTTGTCGAAGCAACTATAGGAGGAGTTTCTCCTTCTTCTACATCATCAGCAATTAGCCTTAAATCAAAATCAGTATGCAAGATTCCATTTAAAAAATAGATCTTGTTCTTTTCCAATTTGTAATATCGTAGTTCATTAACTCGCTCTCCTGTGCTTGTTGTATCACCTAATATAAATTTATTAATTGCACCAAACGGATCCCCATCTATTATATGCGGTACCGAAACAGTGTCTATTTGTCCATAAGCAACAACGCCTGTAAGTAACAAAACGAATAGTTGTAAAAATAATTTTTTCATAATTGTATAATTTAATTCCAAAAAGTTTTTAATTTATTTTAATCTATATCTAATACCAACATCTAAAGTAAATCCGTAATGTTGAATCCTTGTAGGTGTTCCACTAGCAATAAGAGAATCACTCTCTTTTGAGGACGTTAAATTACTGAAATTTAATAAAGCCTCAAATCCTTTCCAAGGTAATTTTTGTGTCATGCTTAAATCCACCCTAAAATAATCGTCCGTCGCTCCTCTTAGTAATCTAAAGAAATTAGGATTTGAGAATATATTATTTTGATACAAAAATGAAAGCCTAGTTGCTAAATCTTTGTAATCGTACCCAATTGTCAAATTGAATATATCTGTAGGTTGGAATACAAGTCGCTCATTATATGGCTGACTTTTTTCCTCTAGTATTTCCCAAGGTGGCTCCTGTAAAAATTTCTTATCTAAGACTGTTCTTTCATAATCTACACTTGAAAATGTTCTTGTGTAATTGGCTGTTAGAACCATTCCACTCAAAAAATTATCTAAATACCAAAATCTCGTCTGCCATTCTATTTCTAATCCAAATAATTCTGCTGGAGTGGCGTTATTAACAATTTTTGATATTGGACTGCCAATTGTATTTTCTGGCAAACTATGTTTTTCTATATCATCAGCCTTCACAACCGTATTCCCAGCATTATATATAAGATTATCAATGTTTTTATAAAAACCACCGATTGTAAATAAACCTAATTTGCTTTTATAAGCTGATAGATAAATATCATAATTTTTAGACAAAGAAGGTAAGAGGAATGGATTGTTCCAAGTTATTGTACTTATTCCTATGTCCCATTTAGGTATTATTTGGTTAAAATTTGGTCTTGCTAAGGTGTGTGTGTATGCTAATCTAACATCAAACCAATCTGTCGGTTTGTACTTAATGTGCAACATTGGCAGAATATGTGCGTGTGCTCTATTGATAGTAGTGTCGTGGCTAAAATATCCAGTATCCCAGTCCAATAATGTATTGTCACCCCTGACGGCTGTATAGTTAGTTTTGTTGTTTTCGTACCGTACTCCAGGAATAAATGTTAATGATCTTCCTAAATTAATGATAGGCATAAAGTATGCAGCACTATATTCTTCTGTCCCGTTATAGTTATCTTTCGTTGATAAAATGTGATCTTTGAAATAGTAAGATTCTGCGAGATCAGAAAATTCAGAAAATCGATCTACGTTCGCTGTGTTTTGTATGTAATATTCCCCATCAGGAAATGTATTTGTTCCATATTCTTCATCAATAAATAAGCTATAAGGTAATTTACTTGCATCACTTTCAAGGGTATTGTTGAGCCAATCAAATTTTTCAATTGCTGCTTTTACAAATTCTGCTCCATGTCCCGCTTGTGCAACAGGAATACGAGAACTTTCTTGAGAGAATTCTTTTGTAAGTTTCTTATATTTTACCCCCGTTTTAAATTTTATATTCAGGTTACTTGATAGACTTAAATCATAAAGTAAATTTATATCTGCACCAATTTCCTTTTCATTAGTATCGAAAAGTGATTTTGATATTCTTTGGATATTTGCATTCTCTACTTTGTTTCTTGAATAGTATTGAATGCTATCAGGACGATTTGCTAAGGATACTTGACTTTCAAATGCATTGGGCTCAGTTGCAAAAAAATCAGTATTGTTAGGCAATTTGTTATTTGATTGAGAATAACTAATTCCCATTTCTATAGAAAAAGCACCAAAAGAATTTTTCAGTTTTAGCGCATTAGTCATTACACTTATGTCATTCTCAGTTTCTGTAAGACCATAACTGTGTGTACTAAAAAACGGATTATATAACTCGTATCTATTTTTTTGAGTATTATTAATAAGACTACCAAAATTACTCAATTTAATACTACCTGAAGGTAATTTATAATCAAGTACAACCGTAGCACCACCTCTTTTTATATCTCTTTTGACATCTCTTACAGACATTGCTCCAAGAGATAAAGGAAAACTGTCCAATTGATTGGTTCTATTCAAATAGTTAATTCCTACATCATTTGATGACCTGTCTCTTCTTTCAAGATCTATTTGTGCAAATACTCCTAATTTATTATTAAACAATCTTCTACTTCCTCCAACGACCATTTTATAATTATTGAAGTTTTTATTTAGACTACTATAACCGCCTTGTAAAATTGCATCAAAAGTAGGTTTTTCTGGAGCTTCTCTTAGGATAAAGTTTACAGTACCACCTATTACATCTCCTTCTTGATCTGCCATTGCAGCTTTTGACACTTCAATTCCATCTAACATATATGGAGATATCATACTTAGATTCGTACTTCGGTCATCCCCACCAGTAGAAGCCATACGGACACCTTCTACTTGTATTTTATTGAATTTTGGGGCTAATCCTCTTATGACGACCTTGCTGCCTTCACCACCACTTCGTACGATTGATACACCAGATACTCTACCTATTGCTTCTGCTGCATTTGCATTGGGAGTCTCTTGGATCTTTTTTGCCGACACAATGTTTTTTATTGTGTTATCAGCTAATTGTTGATTTATAGATGATATTTGACCTTCAGCTTGAGCAGATATGACCACTTCGTCAGCCATTACACTTTCATATTTCAATTTTATATTCTGTTCTAATTCTTGTCCAGATTCAAGTGTGATTTGTTGTTGCACTGTGATATAGCCTAAGTATCTTATTTCGATAGTGTAAACTCCTGGAGGAATAGAATTGATCCGATACAAGCCATCCAAGTCAGTTACTTGACTTAAGTTGTTTTCTAATAAGACAACAGTTGCACCTATTAATGTTTCACCAGATAGGTCGTCTTTAATCACCCCTTTTAATGTGGATTTCTGTGCAATCACGGATTGAGTTGCAAAAAGAATAATTAGTAGTGTTAATGTCGAAACAATTTTTTTGAAAGTTGTATTCATGAATATAACAGTTTTATATATTTCAATTTAGAATGTTTATTTAAAAATATAACACAAAAATATTTATTTTTTTAGACTTTATGCAAACGTTTACACTATATTTGTAAAATACTATTTTCAGAGTACGTTTTTTATCCAAATTCATTGATAGAATTCAGAAAATAATTTTGATAATAATCTAACTAAATGAAGAATATTTTAATAGTTTTTAATCTTTTGTTTATATCAATAGGTACCTTTGCTCAGTCTAATAGCATTATTATGTCCACTATTGGTAATCAAGAGGTATATGAGAATGCAAGAATTACAGTTTATTTTTCGACTTTTAAGCATTTTGACGAGATTGAATTTGAAAGTGCCGACTTGCCTTCTTTTGGAACATTGGTAAAAGATGATAATGGAGACGGAAGATTTATTTTTGACCCTACCCGTGATGATGTTGGAGTATATACAGTTACACTCAATACTAACAGTGAAGGTTTAATGGCAATTTCTAAATTTGAAATTGAAGTACTTTCTTTACCTACCGATGCGATTGTATTTTATGTAGATCCTGTAAATGGTGCTGTTGATAATTCAGGTACAGCTGAGATGCCCTTCAAGACTTTGACTGGTGTTCTTAATAATAATCTTAGTGAGCTTACAGAAAATGCTTTTGTCTATTTAAGAAGCGGATTTCATGGTAGTCCAGTTTTTCAAGGAGCTCATAATAATACAATTCATATAGTAGCTGAAAGAAATCATACACCACGAGTAAAAAAACTAAATTTTTCATTTACAACTAACTGGTATGTTTCTGGGCTTGATATCTCGCCACAAAACAATAACCAAATGTCAAATACAACACTTGTAAACGTATTTGCAGGATCAAAAAACATAGTATTGACAAATAGTAAGATATACAGTATCGAAGATGCTTCTGGATGGGATACTAATAATAAGTGGTACGAGTCCTGTGGAAATGGAATATTATCTTCTGGGAATTATTGTATTTTTAAAAATAATTACCTTAAGAATACTTGGTTTTCTATAGAAATGAGAAAGCAATACAACGAGTTTTCATATAATATAATCAATTGGTTTGGTGCTGATGCTGTGCGGGCAATAGCAAGTCATCAAACTGTAAATTATAATCAAATAAAAAATGCTACTGTTTACGATTATGATGATCCAATTCGACCACAGCATGATGATGGAATACAGAGCTGGACTTTTAATCTTCCAGTCAAAGATATTACCATTATTGGGAATCAGATCGTAGATATTGCAGATCCAAACCTTACCCTTCCAACAGAGATTATGCAGGGCATCGTTGATTTTGATGGCTTTGCTGAAGACTGGAAAGTAGAGAATAATCTTGTCGTTACGCATCATGCACATGGAATTGCATTGTACGGAGCTCAAAACTGTAAGGTTACCAATAATACTGTAGTTAGAAACCCTTACAATTTATTTTTTCAAAATTTTAAACCTTGGATAAGAATTAATCCTCGTAAGGCTAATGTTGGTGGAGATTTAAGTTTTGGTAATTTGGTTCGTAACAATATAACAGCTAGTTATCAACATGAGAATAAAGAGCCGGGCTCTGCTGATCACAATATAATAGGAACAAATTATGATTCATTTTTTATGGATTATCAAAACTGGAATTTTTATTTATCTGATGATTCACCAGCGATAGATGCAGGTGCTTTTGAAGATGCACCAACCATAGATTTAGACAGAATAAGAAGAGACGTTGGTAATATTGATGCTGGTTGTTTTGAATATAATGCTTCGCTTAGAGATGTCACTGCACCTTCTAAACCAGGTCTTATTAGTGTTGATGCTGGAGGTAACAGTGCAACATTGGGATGGGAAGAATCTATTGATAATAATGGAGTGTTCCATTATATTGTTGTAATTGATGATATCGAGCACACTACTTTTGAGAATAAAATTTTTCTAAGTGGATTAGATTCAGATGCAAGTTATACTATTGAAGTAATAGCAGTTGATTTTTATAATAATAGGTCTGAAGCATGCGCTTTAACTTTTACTACTCAATCTTATGATATGCTTGCAATGCATTTTGTGCCAGCTTATAGGCATGATCAAATGATTAAATCTACCAAAAAGTTAATGTGGGTAGGTACACCTTTTTTAAGAGTGGGTGGCTACTACGGACAAGTTGATGCAAGTGCAGTAATGCCTTTTGAGTTGCCTTGTATAGGCACAGGTAGGTCTATTGTGAGTGCTGATCTAGAAGTATTGTTGAATGATATTAGTGGAGCGCCTGTTGAAGGTGTCGATTTGTATAGTATTGGTATAAGATCAAAAAGTGATGTAAATGAAAATGACCACTGGCAAGGAGATTTTGAAGGAGACAATGACGCATTTGGTATTGTATCTGACTATTTAAAAAACGATACTCCAATTGGTAAAGTGTCTATTGACGATGGTTCAATTGAAAATTTTGGCAATTATATTCAAAATCTTTATGATGACGATGGTGCATGTCAGAAATATTTAATGTTGAGACTTAATTCTTCAATTTCTCAATCAAAGGATGACGCATATTATAAAATTTTATCGGCAGATAACACCAATAGTTTTGGCAGACCAATGTTAAAACTTATATCTAGTAAATCATCGAGAACAAAACCTGTTGAATTATTGGATGGATTGAGACTTTCTCCTAACCCAAGTACGGGTATTGTAAACTTGACAATAAATGGATTTGAGAATACTAGAGCTGTATTGGTTATTCATAATATGAATGGTCAAGAAGTGTTTAAGTATTCTTATGAAAATATTTTACCAAATATATCCTTGGATATGACCAATAAGTTAAATAGTGGTATGTACTACATTACGCTACTAAGTAAAAATAAATATGCCCAATCAAAGTTGTATATAAATTTGAATTAATAATTGTACTTTTAGGAATCCAACGCATTATTAATGGCAAAACGAAGAATTACTATAACAGAATTAGCTATTGAGTTAAATACTACTGCATCAACTGTCTCACGAGCGTTGAATGGGCATAATAGTATTAGTAAGGTAATGAAAGATCGCGTCATTGAATTGGCGAAAAAAAGGAATTATACAATTAATAGAATGGCATCAAACCTAAGGACAGGTAAGAGTAAAATTTTAGGAGTTGTAGTAGCAAGAGTAAATCGAGATTTTTTTGGAAATTGTATTGCTGGTATTGAAGAGGTAGCGAGAGCAGCGGGATACTCAACGATTATATGCCAGACGAGAGATATTTTAGCAGAAGAACGTAAATGTATATTTACATTAATAGAGAGTAATGTTGATGGGATATTGATATCAACAAGTGCAAAGACTGATGATTTGGATTATTTTAATGAAGTACAGAGATTAGGAGTTCCGATTATATTCTTTGATAGAGACACTAAAAACCCTAATCAGAACAAAGTAATTGTTGATGACAAATTTGGAGCATATAATGGTGTCTGTCATCTTATTGATCAAGGATATAAAAGAATAGCTCACTTAGCAGGACCGTTACACAGTAAGTTGTATAAAGAAAGAAAGAAGGGCTATATTAAAGCGTTAAAAGAAAATAGTATAAAGATAGATGAATCCCTTATTATAGAAGGACCAATGACAAAAGATTTTGGATATGAGACAATGTGTTCATTTATGAAAATTCCTAATCCTCCTGATGCTTTATTTTCTGCGAGCGATTATTCTGCATTAGGTGGATTGATATACCTTAAAGAGATTGATGTAAAAGTGCCAGATGATTTTGGAATTGTAGGATTTAGTAATGAGATGTTTACTAGTATAGTTACACCTCCACTTACCACTATAGATCAGCATAGTAAAAAAATT
>JAZGFO010000092.1:0-4361 GCA_036479655.1 Saprospiraceae bacterium | reverse complement strand
ATTATCAATTAATCGATGATGGAAAATCTATAGGAGTACCATATTTTTCTAAAACATTCGATACAAATCTAAATCCACAAACTGAATATATGGCAATAATGGTGTGTAATAATGCAGATGAAAATTGTCCAGTAGTACATGGAATGAGATATAGAAAATCATTACCCTATATAGATCCCAAAGCAGCAGATAATACTCCAAATGAAGCTACAGTTTACGATGAGAAGGTAATAGAAATTGGAAGAGAAATGTTATATTTAGTTAAAGCTATAAAAACACTACTTCCTTAGTCTTTTAGTACGGCTACTATTAATAAAATAAACCCCAACTAAAAGTAATGTCCCTGCAAATATTGATTGACTTGTAATTTGTTCGTCCAAAACCCACCATCCCAATATCATTGCAACAATAGGATTGATATATGTACTTGTGGCTACTTTTTCTGGCGAAACAAATTGTAAAAGATAATTGAAAGATGTAAATGCAACAATACTTCCAAAAACAATTAAATAAATCATAGAATATATAGCGCGATTAGAAATTGTAAATACAGCATCTAATGGCTCTCCAATAAATAAACTTACTAAAAATAAAAACACCCCACCTAATACCATTTGGTAACCTGTCATTAAAAAATGCCCCTTGGGTAGATCTGCTTTTGCTACAAATATACTTCCATATCCCCAACAAATTAGTGCCACTACTACCCCACCAATTCCTTTCCACTTATCGGCAGACATTCCAATACTATCTTGATTGACTAATAAAAAAACACCCAACATACCTAACACAATTCCAATAATAGTCTTAATGTATATTGGCTTCTTCTCTAAGAAATATAACATTATTATAAGTACTAATGGTTGTGTAGAAACCAACAACGCAGTAAAACCACTATCAATATATTGTATGCCCCATACAACAGCTCCATTGCCAAGTGTCAAGAACAGGAACCCAGCTATAAGAGAATTAATAAATTGGTTTTTCGTTATTTTTTTGAGCCTACCACTGATCCCTAAAAATATAAATATCAATAATCCTGCACTCAAAAAACGTATTGATGCCAAAAAAAATGGTGGCAATTCTAAAACGACTATTTTATTAAACATATAGGTAGAACCCCAAATAATATAAATGGAGATAAATGCCGCAATTACAGTAGGAAGATTTTGATTTTTCAGATTCTAAAATTTGTTAGATTACTTAACAGTACAAAGATTAATAAAAGAAAGAGAAATTACAAGCTTTAAGTTTTCTTTTACAATAGTTATTTCCCATGTTATTATAAGTAATTGGAACCAGATCATCACTCTTCTTCAGAAGACCCAAGATACATAGGGATGATTTCAATTTCATCATCATTTATAATGTCCATTCCTGAAAACTTCATAATTATCTGAACAACTGTAACTACATCTTTTTCACAATAAGTAATTATTCTTTCAATTCCATTCTCCTTCCAAAATACATTAGATACTTGACTCCCATCTATATCATCTTTTGGGGAAAGAATACCTAATACAGAAGCAAGTAATAATAAAGAAGAATAGCTTTTGTAGTCTCCAAATCTCCACATTACCAAAGTATCTAAAAGGTATGTCACTTGCCAAGGCTTCTTACCTGACACATGCAATAGCCTAGGTAAACTTAACCCATGAATCACCATTCTACGACATAGAAAAGGTATATCAAACTCTTTGATATTATGTCCACTTATATAATCTGTCTCTGGGTTGTCATAATGCGCATTGAGCAATTCTGAAAAAGCACTAAGTAAAAGTCTTTCTTCTCCTGCAAAAGATTTCAATCTCAGTTTAGGTGTTTCATTTCGCTTATTGGCCAAGTATCCAACTGAAATGCAAACCACTCTGCCAAACTCTGCAAATATTGCAGCTTTTTGGTCATAAAAAACAGATGCCATCTCTTCCGTTATTTCTATTGACTTATCTGTTAAAAATTTTTTAGATTTTTTTGTCCAAAGGAGTTTTAGTACATCATCCAAATCATCAAAACTGGGAACATTTGAGGCTGTCTCAATATCTAAAAATAAAATGTTTCGAAGTATTTTCTTTTGGATTATCATGTTTTTCCATTTACTTAAATAAAAATATACAACTCAAAAACACTTACAATACAAATTGGAAAAGGTAAAAATCATAAATATATTATAACAAAATATTCAATTTACTTTATTCTTTAAATATTAGATCCAGTTGACTTTTTATATTGGGTAATTGTTTTCCAAATGCATCTGGATAAGTAAAATAACATGTAATCATTACTGTACGCAAATCAACAGTTTCAAAACCGAGTGTACTTTTGACAAGCTTTTGTTTAAGCCCACAAATAGCCTCAATTTGTTCCCAAGAAGCATTTATTTCTGGGTAATTTAGTGTCTTATTAGTCTTTAAGAACGCTTCTACGTATCCATGCATTCCAATGTTATAATACATATCCGTATTTATCATACCAGGTATAAGGTGCTCCAAAGAATATATGATTACTCCATCTTCCAATTGTGTCTCGACACTGTGCAAAAATTGATATTTGGGAGTTGGAAAAGGATGTTTGTACACAAATATTCTATCAAAATCACCAATCAAATAATCATTACTTTTAAATCCAATTTGGATCGCATTACTTGCTATAATACCTTTGATATCAGCAGGTAAGTTCTTTTGTTCTGACCCTACAGAATTAAATAATCGGATATCCATGTATAACGACATTCGATTGTGATACTTTTCTTTTTGTACATCATTTAAGCTATTGTAAAAAGGAGAATACCTTTGTAACCAATCAATAATTGGCTGATCTAATGGAATAGGATTTTTCTTAAGATACCAATGATCAACAAAAGGCAATGATATATACATAACAACCAATAATCCAACTAGTCCAAGAATTAGATATCCCATATCCATATTTCTTACAAATTGAAAATATACAGCAGTTGCCAACGCTACAAAAACTGGTAATACAAGTACTTTTGTTAGAGAGTAGATACGCATATTACTAAAACATAGGTATTAAGAAATCAAAAATAACTTTATATAAAATTATTCCTGCTACTAATCCATAGATAAAATTCATTCCTTTCTTTTTTCCTGCCATTTTAATATGTTTTAATGATGTAATTCTAAATGTAGTAAAAAACTTACAGATTATTATACAAATAAAGACAAAACAGAATACAGACTCATCAAAATGCACCAGAAAATATATACGGCCTTTGTATAAACTGAGTATCAAGTCCGCCCCTACATCAAACATTTAACACTCCAATAACCTTTATTTAACTATTGACATCAGTCCTTAGAGTAATTATTCACTAAATAAAATTGAAAGTTATGAAAACGACAAGAAACATTTTCGCAGGGCTACTAATTTTGATGACAACATCATTATTGGCACAATTTAATCTAGGAATCAAAGGGGGTGTAAACTTTTACACCGCAAATACTAAATTGTATATTGATGCCATTGACAATGCTCCAAAAACATATACTTCATCTAATTGGGGATTAGTATCTGATATACAATTAACAAATAATATATCATTACATCCAGAATTACAATTTAGTAAAAAAGGATTTGTACTTGACGAATCTACATCATTTAATCTTTTAGGATTAGATATACCAGTAGGTGCAAATATAACAACTCAAATCAACTATATAGAAATTCCAATATTACTAAAAGCTACAATAGGCACAGGTAATGTAAAAGGGTATGGAATTATCGGCCCATCAATAGGACATGCAGCAACCGCTAATATACAACCAAAAGTAACACTACTTATCGATTGGTATCTTCCTAAAATAGATATTGATCTCAATGATGACATGTATAATAGAAGAGAAATATCTGGAATTATTGGAGGAGGTGTAGAATACCAAATGAATAAAGGAAAACTATTTACTGATTTAAGATATCAATATGGATTTACCAATGTTTTTAATCAAAGTACAGCCGATTTTTCTGTCAAAATGAAAGGTGTACAAGTATCAGCAGGATACATGTATAGATTCTGATTTGTAAAATATTATTGGAACATATGAGGCAGGAATATTCAACGATTAATGTATGGTGTCATAGCGACGATTGGCGCTTTGACACCATATCTTGAAGCCTCCCCCAATACTTATTTGTCTAAAAAAGCGCAAGAGAGTCGTCATTTTTATGTTATAACAGATATTAATTGCGATCAGAAATGACTTCTGAATCTTCTTTTCTATTTCTAAACCATATATATCCTATGGTAGCTATCAAAAGGTACGGCAGACTCAACATGTACAGAATACCCATATTTAATCCTTTACCTTCAGTGCCACCATTCTCGAGATTACTTTCTGCTGCCA
>JAZGFO010000091.1:0-18546 GCA_036479655.1 Saprospiraceae bacterium | reverse complement strand
TAAACTTTACTTCTTGCTCCAAAATATCCTCTGGCAGCTTTAAGTATTTTTTTTCTTCTTTTTCTTGATGCTACAGCATTTACTGATCTAGGCATAATTTTTTTGTTTTAGTACAATGAAGGGATCTTTTTGATTCTTAAAGCCTTCATCCTCGTTAAAAAATGGATTTAAATAAATTTACTTACAAAGTAATTGTCTGATTCTTGGCGCATCGACACTAGAAACCATCGCTGATCCACAAAGTCTTGTCTTTGCTTTTTTTGATTTGTTTCTCATCATGTGAGAAGTGTATGCTTGAAATCTTTTAATCTTCCCTGATCCAGTCAATTTAAATCTTTTCTTTGCACCTGAGTGCGTCTTCATTTTAGGCATAATTGTCTATTTAAAATTTTAGGAGTGCAAAGGTACAATTATTTATTTATTTACACAATTATTGTGTTGTTAAAATTGAATGTTGTTTTGAAAGACTTAATTGTGTTATTTAGAGCTAAATAAACTTGCTTCTACCATCTCGCATATTGTGTGTCCAATTAGCATATGTGCTTCTTGAATTCTTGGGGTGTCATTTGTAGGAATATTGATTAATATTTGACATTTAGATTTCATGCTGCCTCCTTCCTTTCCTGTCAGTCCTATTGTTGTAAGTTGTTGTGTATTGGCAGTGTCAATCGCTCTTAGAATGTTTTCAGAATTGCCACTTGTTGATAGTGCTATTAATACATCACCTTTATTGCCTATACCTTGTATCAATCTCGAATACACTTCTTCATATCCATAATCATTGGCAACAGCAGTCAAAAACGAAGAATTGACATGTAACGCTTCTGCATTTAGTGGTTTTCTGTCAATATAATATCTTCCAGACAATTCGGCTGCTAAGTGTTGGGCATCAGCAGCACTTCCACCGTTTCCACAGAATAACACTTTTCCTTCTCTTTTATAAGTTTCAATTATCAACTGCGCTACTTTGCTTATTTTGGACAATAATTCATCATCTTCAAGCAATTGTTTTTTTAGTTTGATAGCAGTTTTGAGGTTGTTTTTAATCGTATTGTTCATTTATAAACTTTATTCTTTTATTGCGAAAGTATATACGTTTTAGTTTTCTTTAATATTGCTGTAGAGCATGGTTAGTTTTTCTGACATTTCTGACCAACTATATTTTTGCTTTTCTACTTTTATATTTTCTATCATCTCCTTTTGATTTGTATTAATAAAAAATTTTATAATTGCATTGGCAATATCTTTAGGATAGGGTGGTACTACATATCCTACTTTTTCATTCGGACACATCTCTTTTAGACCTCCGACATCAGTGACAATCATAGGCTTGTTAAAATGGTATGCAATCTGAGTAACACCACTTTGGGTTGCTGTTTTGTATGGTTGTACTACAAGATCACAAGCGTTAAAATATAGAGAAACTTCACTATCTGGGATAAATTTATCTACTTGTACAACTCTCCTTTCTAAGTTGTTGTCTTTAATGATTTTGATATATTTTTCTTTATCAGCATAATACTCACCAGCTATTATCAATCTAATCGGTAGAATGTCAAAATCTTTAGATGAAAAAGCATTTAATAATAAATCCAATCCTTTATAATCTCTTATTAATCCAAAAAAAAGCATATAATTATATTTCGCATCTAATTTAAGCGTTTTAATAGCTTCATCTCTACTTGTGATATTGCCAAAATGATCATATACAGGATGAGGAGATAATACTCTTGGTTTTATTTTGTCAAATTTATAAATATCATTTAATACGGATTGTGACATGGCTAAAAATCCATCAACATATTTTGCAAAATATGAAGTGAAAGCTTTATCACCAAACCTACGTTCATGGGGAATCATATTATGCACAATAGATATTACTTTTGTGTGCTTATTTGATTTTATTAGCTTTAAGATTGTTCCAAATGCTGGACCCATCAAGGGTAACCAATAGCCAATTACTAATAAGTCTGGTTTTTCTTTTTTTATCGAAAAGCCTTTAATAATCCAGTTTATAGGATTTATAGAATTGATCGACCTTTTAATTTTAATTCCTTTTGGTGCTTTTTCTGTGGAATATTGCGATTTTCCAGGAAATAAAAAACTCGGATATTGCAATTTGAATGTATGGATCATCACTTCATGTCCTTCACTTATAAACTGTCTTGCGAGGCGTTCATTAAATGCTGTCATTCCTCCTCTATATGGATATGCTGTTCCGAGAATAGTTATTTTCATAAATTCTGTTTGTGCAAAATAAAGCATATTTGATTAGATGTAGAACCTTTTGTATTTTTTTTATACAAAAGGTGCTTATTATGGACAGATTTTTTAGGATGTTTCTTTGATGCTGCCACAGCAAGATACAACCTATATAACTCTTGGCATTTGACGATAATGATGTTAAAACTTATTATTTGATCTTTCAACGGACATAAAATCTATCAGATTCTCAATTATTTATAGTATCATTATGCATAATAAATATCCTAAAAATGATCAATAAAATATCAATAAGATTAGCACCTATAGTTTTACTTATGCTTTTTTTTAGTGCTTCTGCTATTTGTCAACAAGCTTATAAGATAAATTTGACTGATTCTGAGTTTATTCCACAGGTTTTAAAAGCCAATCATCAATTAACTTTCGAAAGTAAAAAGATAAGCAAAAATAGAACACATCAGTTTATTCAGTTTTATAAAATCCCTACACTTGAAGAAAATATTCGATTGCAAAAACTGGGTGTTTATCTATTAGATTTTATTGGGGCAAGTGCTTATGTTGCTTCGGTTCCTGTTACTATTAAGGTTCAAGATTTGCTTAGAGAAAATGTACGGGCGATATGGACAATAAATGATAGATACAGAATGAGTGATGAGATTAAATATAGAGACTTTCCAACTTGGGCTATTGACAAGAATATGGTAATGCTAAATATTAATTTTTATAAGGACGTGGACAGGGATATTGTTTTGTCATTTATGAAATCAAATAATATTGAAGTTTTAAAGGATAATGGTATTAATAATTTTTTGGTAATAAAAATTGCTAAAAACAAAATTCAAAAATTGTTAGACCAATCATTTATAATATATGTTGAATGTATCTCTCCACCACCTATTAAGGACGATAGGAGAGGGAGATCCCTACATCGTGTCAATAAAATGGATCCAAATGTTGCTGGACAAAGTTATTATTCTGGTAAGAATATCAATGTTTTAGTGAGAGACGATGGAGCTGTTTTTAACCACATTGATTTTAAAGGTAGAAACAATCAAGATTATGTAGGAGAGAGCCATGGAGATCATGGTGATGGGGTAGCAGGTATCATGTGTGGTGCAGGTAATCTGATTCCAGAGAATAGAGGGATGGCACACAGAAGTTTTATGTATGTTATTGATTACGATGCCTCATTTCTTGATGCTACATTACCACTGTTTTTAAATAGTGATGTGATTGTTACTAATTCTTCTTATAGTAATGGGTGCAACAGAGGTTATTCAAATAGTGCAAAAACTGTTGACCAACAATTGTTTGATAATCCGACTTTAATGCATGTATTTTCTGCTGGTAATGATGGTACAACGGATTGTGATTATGGTGCAGGTGATTTGTGGGGAAATATTACTGGAGGACACAAAATGGCAAAAAATGCGATAGCTGTAGCCAATGTAAATTACAAAGGAGAAATAATGGAATCTAGTAGCAGAGGACCTGCACATGATGGACGTATCAAGCCAGATATAGCAGCCAATGGCAATAATCATATATCTACCGATGAAAAACAAGGGTATCGTGCTTTTGGTGGGACTTCTGGTGCAGCGCCTGTAGTTGCAGGTGTCACCGCCATGCTACATGAAGCTTACGAAGTCCATCATGGTGAAAGATCGAATGGAGCTCTTCTCAAAGCTGTCATGCTTAATACCGCAAATGATCTTGGTAATAAAGGGCCAGACTTTATCTACGGATGGGGACTTCTTAATGGTTATAGAGCAATGCGAACTATCGAAGAAGGTAGATTTTTAAAAGGAGAATTAGCACAAGATGGCAATGTTCAACACACAATATCTGTACCACCCAATGTGGCGGAAGTTAGAATAATGACTTATTGGCCAGATGCAGAATCATTCACATTTACCAATTGGGCACTTATTAACGATATCAATACTAAATTGATAGATAGTCATGAGACAGAATATCTGCCTTGGGTACTTGACCATACACCTAATCCTGCATTGTTAAGTTTACCCGCAACAAAAGGAACAGATAATAGAAATAATATGGAGCAAGTAACTATTGATAATCCTATGCCCGGAGATTATGTGCTTGACCTGCAAGGTTACCAACTTCCTTTTGGTAATGGAGCATATTATGTGGTTTGGGATTTTAGAATGAATGATATAGATATTGTTTTTCCCAATGGTGGAGAAAGTATCGACCTTAATTCTTCTGAAGTTATTCATTGGGATGCTGAAGGAAATGATGGAGAATTTACAATTTCTTTGATTAGTGGCAATGGTGATGAACAAATAATTGGTACTAAACCAGGAGATAAAAGATTATTTGAATGGAAGTCATCGAAAGAAATAGATGAATTTGCTAAAATAAAAATATCACGAAATGGAATTTCTGATGTAAGTGACCACTCTTTTTTAATAGGTAACAGTCCAAAATCCTTGAGAATTGTTGATAAAGATTCTTTACCGGCATTTAAGTGGAAAGCGATAGATTCAATTTTGCATTATAACATATATGTATTGGAAAGTCAATATATGCAAAAAGTTACTTCTATTGATACTAATTATTTTCCGATCCCCTCAGGTGAAATGTTTCAGAATAATTGGGTAGCTGTTTCTGCAGTTTATGTGAATGGGACAGAAAGCAAACGATCTAAAGCAATCTCCACAACTAAAGCACCAATAGCTTTTGCGACAAATGATGTTAATAATCTACCCTGTATTAATGAAGTGGTTATTTTTGAATCTCAGTCAATTGGAGAGGACATTCAATATATATGGAAATTTGGTAATGACGCTATTCCAAGCGAAGAATTTACAGCTGGTCCACATGAAGTAAGGTATTTTAAGAAGGGAAATGTATTGGCAGCTTTATCTATAAAAAACGATGGAGGTAGTGATCAGGTATCTTTTATTCTAAATGTAAAAGAGCAACCGCAACAAGCTTCTATAGAATCTAATTTTGAGGGCGCAGGAGAGTTTTCGTTTTCTGGTACATCACAATATGCAAATAATTTTGAATGGGATTTTGGTGATGGCAATTCTGGTTCTGGTAAAAACACATCACATACTTACGAGCAAAACGGAGAATATCTAGTAGTATTAAAAGCTTCTAATAATTGTGGAGAATCTATTGAAGAACTAAATTTAAATGTAATTACAACTAGCACAGATGATCTGGCTGCTTCTAATGTTATTGTTTACCCTAATCCAAGTAATGGGAATATAACTATTAAAATGCCCAATAACTCTACAGAAAAAATTAGTTTAAAATTGTCCTCAATAGATGGCAGAATTATTTGGCAGCGAATCTTATCTAAAAATGATTCTAAAAATATTACATTGAAAGATTTATCAAAAGGTGTATATTCTTTAACCGTTGCATTTAATAATAAAACAACAATTCGAAAAGTTGTAATCAATTGAGTATTGTTTTAAATTTTAGTATTTTTATTTACAATGACATTATTGAATTACTAAGTAAAATTGAAATCTAAAAACAAATTTTATTATTTTATTTATTATTGAAAAAAATCTTTTAAAAAAACATATTATAAATTTTTGTAATTTGTAATAGTTTTATACCTTTGTCTTTATATGCGGTCTGATAATACCACATATTCAACCTGAATTAGATATTAGACCTACCGAATCTCCCTATATATGGAGAAGATTCACAACCAACCACATAGATTTTTAATAGATCCGTTGCGTGAGCCTGAGAACTCGTGCACAACAGTTATGGAATTATTTAACCTAAACATATTGGGAAATTAAGATTGTCTTTTACAATTTTTCACTCCCTTAACAGTAAATTTTTAATATTTTAAATCGGATCTCATGAAAAAGACGAAAATTACGTTTTTCAAAAACACAGTTCTCAAATACGCGTTATTTGTAGGACTATTTTTAATGACAAATGTGCAAAGTGCATTTGGTCATACAATCGAAGCGGATACTTGCGTACTCGCATGTAATGGATTAACCAATGTATCAATTGATGGTAGTCTATGTGAAGCAGAAATTACCGTTTCTATGGTAGCTAATGTTTCTGGATGTCCAAATGGTACATTTGAAGTAGTTATTACTGACCTTAATGGTAATCCTATTCCAAATGCAACTGTAACTGCAGCTCATGTAGGACAGTTATTGGAAGTTTCTATAATTGATGTTACTACTGGTAACTATTGTTGGGGTAACCTGTTTGTAGAAGACAAAGTAAAACCTTCTATAGATTGTGTTGATCCAGCAAATGTATTTTGTTACAATGAAGCTACTGTAGCTCCGCCTGCAATAGACAACTGTGATGGAGTTATTATTCCAGAATTAGTTTCTGAAACAATTGTTACAAATACATGTGATGGTACTTTTGGAGACGAAATATTAAGACATGTAACTAGAACTTATATAGCTACTGATGCTCAAGGTTTACAATCTGATCCATGTACTATTGAGTATGATGTATTAAGAATACCTGACTTAAGTGTTATCACAGAACCTGCAAGTTTATTATTATCTACTAACAATGCATTGTCATGTGAAGGTGGATATCCTTTAGATTCTGATGGTCATCCTTCTCCAACAGGTGTGGGAGGAACAGGTGTACCAACATTAGAAGTACTTGGTGTAGATGCATTTGATCTGTATCCTGATCCATTATCAATGTGTAATTTATTGGTAACTTACGAAGATACTCCATTGCCTCCTATCGGATGTACACAAAAAATAATGAGAATGTGGACGGTATTAGAATGGTCTTGTTCTAACCCACAAAGAATAAATGAATTTATTCAAATGATTGAAATCACTGATAGCGACGGACCGAGTATTACTTGTCCTGCTAACATGACTTCTTCAACTAATAGTTCTACATGTGAAGCTACTGTACTATTACCGGCTGCTGTTGTTTCTGACAATTGTAGTGCAGTAACAGTTGATATTTCTTACCCAGGTGGATTTATCAATGACACTAATGGTGGATTAGCTCAATTGCCTGTAGGTGAAAATATGATAACATATACGGCATATGATGAATGTCTAAATTCTACGCAATGTACAATGACAGTAACAGTAGCAGATCAGACTCCTCCTGTAGCTGTTTGTGATCAGAATACTGTAGTAGCATTATCTTCTGATGGTTGTGCTTTTGTGCCAGCAACAGTATTTGATGATGGTAGTTATGATGAATGTTCTAATGTAACAATTTCTGTAAGAAGAATGGATAAAGGTGTTGACTGTGATACAGATAGCAACTGTACGTTAGAAAACGATGATTTATTTGATAATCAAGTAAGATTTTGTTGTGCTGATATAGGTAAGACTGATCTAATGGTCGTAATGCAAGTTGAAGATGCTAATGGAAATGTAAATCAATGTATGGTGAATGTAGTTGTTCAAGATAAGTTAGCTCCAACTATCTCTTGCCCTGCTGACATGACTGTAAATTGTGACTTTGGATATGATCCTACTAATGCAGACGATTTCTTTGGTGCTGCATATGTAAATGATAACTGTGGAAATGCAGTAGCAATAAGCACTTTTAATGATAGTGATCTTACTTCTTGTAATATTGGTACGTTAATAAGAACAATAACTGTTACAGATGCAGCAGGTTTGTCTGCAAGTTGTACACAAGAAATAGAGTTTATTCCTCTTGATCCATTTAACGCAAATGGTACTGCAATCACTTGGCCAGCTGACCATGATATGGATGGTTGTGAAAATCCTTATAGCTCAGATTATGATCCAACTAATATGCCAGCAGGAAGTCAGTTTCCTACTTATACAGAAGGAGCATGTGACCTTGTAGGTGCAAGTTATAGTGACCAAATTTTTCCTTTCAATGACCTTGCTGGGGGAGCTTGTTTCAAAATTATTAGAACTTGGACAGTAATTGATTGGTGTCAGTTTGTTACTTACAATGGAGCAACTACTTATCCAGAATGGTCTCACGTACAAATTATTAAAATTAGTGACCCTGTTGGACCTAATGATATAGTTGTTACTGGTCCATCAAGTGTATGTACTTTTGATGCAGATTGTGCTGAAGGATCTATATCTCTTACTGCTTCAAGTAGTGATGATTGTACGCAAGTATTAGATTGGTCATATGAAGTAGAAGTTGACAATAATTGTGATGGTTCTTATGATGGAATCTATACATATAAAAATAAAGTACAATCTTTTTCAGGTGAAGGAAATACAGTAAGCTTTGATAAAACTTATGCTGTAGGATGTTATAAAGTTACTTTCACTTTTGCTGATAACTGTGGAAACATAACTACTAAGTCACATGAATTTTCAATCAATAGCTGTAAAGCACCAACACCATATTTATTAAATGGTCTTGCTGTGGACTTAATGGACAATGGCAATGGTGGTGGAATGATTACAATGTGGGCAACTGATTTTGATGCAGGTAGTTCTCATCCATGTGGATATCAAGTATATATGTCATTTGATCCAGTTGTATTCTCACCTTCAGGTTTATTGACAAGACAACCTGGAGATACAGTATTAGTAAACAATGGTAAAGATTATGATTGTTCTACATTAGGTGACCAGACAGTTGCAGTATATGCAGCAGTAGTAACACCAATGGATACAATTATCCAAGCATTTGCTAATACAACTATCAATATTCAAGATAATATGTCTCTTTGTAGCAGTGAAGAAGAAAAAGTGGTGATACAAGGAAATATAACAACTGCTTCTGCTATTGAATTACAAAATGCTGTTATCTCTCTTGATGGTGCAGATATTGGAAATGAAACGACAAATGAAACAGGAACTTATGCATTCCCTCTAATGAATATGGGTGGTAATTATACTGTAGCTCCTCAGAAAAATGATGATTATACTAATGGGGTATCTACACTTGATTTAGTAATGATACAACGTCACATATTAGAGATAGAATCATTTGATAGTCCTTACAAATTTTTAGCAGCAGATATAAATAATGATGAGAAAATTTCAAGCCTTGATTTATTACAATTGAGAAAATTGATACTTGGTGTATATACAGAATTGCCTAATAACGGTTCGTGGAGATTTATTGACGGAGCATTTACATTTGCTGACGTTGAAGATCCATTATCATCAACAATTCCAAATACTTATGAGATTACTACATTGAATTCTGATATGAATATTGATTTTGTAGCTGTGAAAGTTGGAGATGTAAGCGATAATGCAGAAGCTAATCTAAACGAAGCAAAAGGAGCTTCTTCAAGATCAACTAATATTATCGAATTTACTACAGAGAATCAAACATTTGCTAACGGAGATGTTGTAGCAGTACCAGTAAATATTGAAGATGATATGACCACTACAGGTTTCCAATTTACAATATCAATTGATAATTCACTTGATTTTGAAGGTGTAACCTCTAATGTAGTATCTTTTAAAGATTATAATGTTCACTTTGCAAATGGTGAAGTAACTATCAGTTATGATAATCATGTAGGAACAAGCATAGATGCTAATGAAATATTATTTGAAGCTCATTTTGTAGCAAATGCTAATGGTTCTATTGATAATGCAATGAATATTACTTCTGATAGATTAGAAGCAGAAATGTATGACGAAAACTTAGATGTATTCGATATAGATTTTAATGTTACAAATAGAAATGTAGAAACAACTGATGCATTCATTATGTATCAAAATACTCCGAATCCATTTAATCAATCTACAAGTATTGGATTTAACTTGCCTACACAAGAAGCTGGTACATTTACAGTTTACGATATGACAGGTAAAGTGGTTTCAAGTACAAACAAAACTTTTGACAAAGGATATAATCAGATAACTCTTGAGAAATCTCAATTGGGTGCTGCGGGTGTTTTTTATTACAAATTAGACGCTGGAAGTTATTCTGCATCTAAAATGATGATCATGATAGACTAAAAAACAAAATTTCGGGTATTCCTGAAAAGAATTACTGTTTTTGGGATAGGACCTCCTCTATATTTATAGAGGGGGTCTTTTTTTATATGTTTTTTTTTATTCTAAAAACACAATCTGTATTTTGACAACGGTAATAACTCAAACCATATTTATTAATAACATCACGAGTCCTGTAATTCTAATATGCTGGTCACAAATAAAATAGTTAAATCCTCTATACTGTTACTTAATTAAAATTTGAAGAATACAAATTGTTATAACAAATGTTGTAATTTTTCTATTGAAGTTTCATCGATTATAGATTTAAGGTCTTGTTTGAAAACATTATAATATTTGTGTAGAATACAAGGATTTACGTCCCCACACTCTGGGAGTCCCAATATACAATTGTCAAATACATTATGACCTTCAAGACACGTTATAATATCTATAAGTGGACGATTTGCATTTTTTTGTGATAAATAGAATCCACCACCCCTGCCTTTTTGTGAGGATATAATTTTTGCTTTAGCGAGTTGCTGTAATACCTTACTTAGATAAGGTTTTGGAATATTTAATTCGGATGCTAATTCTTCAACTCTGTATTTTTTTTCTTGATCACGATTCTTACTTAAATAAAGAACAGATCGAAGTGCGTATTTTGTTGAGTTTGTAAACATGTGCCAAAAGTAAGAAAAAATAAGTTAATTGAAATTTTTATGAAGATAAAAGGATATTAATATCTTTTTATAGTATCTTTGTGGTAGAATTAATTTTTTATATTAAAAACACTTAGAAATGAACAAATTTCAATTTTTATTCTTGGCATTCATCATACTTTCAATGTCGATTATGGTTTCTTGCTCAGGAGACAAATCAAATAAAACGCCAAAGGCTATAACTCCAAAAGCAATTACTAAAAAAGCTATTGATCCGATGAAGGATACTGGTATTGGTCCAGTAAAAGAGCTTGTCCTTCCAGCAGAAATTGATGAAACTATGGTTGCTGCAGGAAAAAAGATTTATAAAGAGAAGTGTACTGCTTGCCACAAAGCGAAAAAAAAATTCATCGGTCCTTCTCCAAAGGGAATTTTTGAAAGAAGAAATCCAGCATGGGTAATGAATATGATCCTAAACCCAGACGAAATGGTAGCAAAAAATGAATTAGCAAAACAATTATTGATAGAATATAACGGATCACCTATGGCGAATCAAAATTTAACAGAGAAAGAGGCAAGAAATATTGTAGAATACTTCAGAACACTTAAATAATTTTAAAATAATGTATTATGAAAAACACTTTTAATATACTACTTTTATTGGCTGTAATTTTTTTACAGCATGTAAAAATGATACAAAATCGACTCAAAATGCACAAAAATCAGAAGCTAAATCAGTCTCAAGTGAGCCTGCAAAAAAACAAGGTCAAGCTTATGTAAAAGATGGTGTATCTGCGGCTAACGCTTTGCAAATAGCTTCTTCAATAGATGATTTTTCGACTTTAGTAGCAGCAATTAAAGCGGCAGGAGTTGAGAATGCCGTTGTGAATGCCGGGCCTCTTACAATATTTGCACCATTAAATTCTGCGTTTGCAAAATTACCAAAAGGAACAGTAGAAACTTTGCTTAAGCCAGAAAACAAAAGCAAATTAGCCTTTATTTTGACTAATCATGTAGCACCGGCTAATTATCCAACTAAGCAATTAAAAAAGGAAGCCAAGAAGAAAAGAAAACTTTATATGGCTTCTGGCAAATACCTTGAAGTTGTGACTAAAGATGATGGGATGTACGTTGGAGGAGTAAAAATAATAAAAACAGTAAAAGCAAGTAATGGATGGATTCATGTAATCGATGATCTTCTTTTACCTGCTGAATAACAATCAATCAAATTTTAATAAAAATAGTAAAAATGAAAAAGTATATTTTGTATTTTATGTCTTTTATAGGCTTGGTAGTATTTGCTTCAAGTTGTGGAGGCAATAATGGGTCATCTAATAATGGTGGTTCTGGTGTATTGTCGTCTTCAATGGCAGAGCAAGCATATGTTGCTCCTGGTGAATATGACGATTTTTATGCATTTATCTCTGGTGGATTTAGCGGACAGTTAGCTGTATACGGTTTGCCTTCAGGTAGATTATTTAGAGTTATCCCTGTGTTTTCTCAAGATCCTGAAAAAGGATATGGCTATAATGAAGAAACTAAAGCGATGCTTAATACATCATATGGATTTGTGCCATGGGGAGATTCTCATCATCCTGACATCTCTCAGACCAATGGAGAAATTGATGGAAGGTGGATATTTATCAATGAAAACAATACACCTAGGATTGCAAGAATTAGTCTAAAAACATTTGAAACTGAAGAGATCATTGAGATCCCTAATTCAGCGGGTAATCACTCTTCTAGTTTTGTTACAGAAAATTCAGAATATGTAGTTGCAGGAACAAGATTTTCAGTACCTATTCCACAAAAAGATATTCCAATCTCTGAGTATAAAGGTAATTTTAAAGGTTCACTTTCATTTTTGAAAATTGACCAAGAACATGGTGATATGGATTTGTCATTTCAAATAAGAATGCCAGGTTTTGATTATGATTTGTCTCATCCAGGTAGAGGGAAGTCACATGGATGGTTTTTCTTTACGACTTACAATACAGAAGAGGCAAGTACATTAATGGAAGTAAATGCATCTCAGAATGATAAAGATTTTATTGCAGCAGTAAATTGGAAAAAGGCGGAAGAGTACATCAAAGCTGGAAAATTTACAACTGAAAAAGTAAAATATGCTCATAATAAATGGAACGATGCTACACATACTGCTAAGACTACTTGGGGTAAAGAAGTAAAAGTTCTTGATGCTTCGACACTACCTGGATTAGTTTACTTTATGCCGACACCAAAATCTCCACATGGATGTGACGTGACACCTGATGGTGAGTACATTATTGGTAGTGGAAAATTAGCTGCAGAATTGACGGCTCATTCATTTACAAAAATGATTAAAGCAATTGAAGATAAAGCATTTGATGGAGAAGCTTATGGTATTCCTATTCTAAAGTATGATGCAATAAATGCTGGATCAGTAAAACAAGCTGGTTTAGGGCCATTACATACTGAGTTTGATGGTAAAGGTAATGCCTATACTACTTTCTTTATTAGTTCTGAAGTTGTGAAATGGAAGTTAGGAACTTGGGAAGTATTAGATCGTAAACCTGTATATTATTCTGTAGGTCACTTGATGATACCAGGAGGTAATTCAAGAAAACCATTTGGTAAATACATGGTAGCAATGAATAAAATAACTAAAGATAGATATTTGCCTACAGGTCCAGAAGTATGTCAATCAGCACAATTGTTTGATATTTCGGGGGACAAAATGAAGCTTATATTGGATTTTCCAACAATTGGAGAACCTCACTATGCTGCTGGTTGTCCTGCAGATTTATTGATGGGAAAAACAACTAAAATATTTAAATTAGAAGAAAATAAGCACCCATATGCGGCACTTACAGAAGCAGATACTAAAGTTGTTAGGAAAGGTAATGAAGTTCATATCAATATGACTATGATCAGAAGTCATTTTGCTCCTGATAATATTGAAGGAATAAAAGTAGGAGATAAAGTGTTTTTTCACGTTACTAACTTAGAACAAGATTATGATGTGCCACATGGAATATCAATGATAGGTGCAAATACTTCAGAATTATTAATAATGCCAGGAAGAACAGAAACATTCATTTGGGAACCAAAACTGGTAGGTGTCTGGCCTTTCTATTGTACAGATTTTTGCTCAGCTTTGCACCAAGAAATGCAAGGTTATGTAAGAGTTTCGCCTAAAGGATCAAATACTCCAATTAAGTATACACTTGATGATGATATTCCTGGCGCGGAGTAAAGAAATATCAGATGTTTTTGATTGATTAGTTTTTGAAGGGTGGTTATTCTCTATAACTACCCTTCTTTTTTTAGACGACAATTGTTTCTGTATTATTGTTTTAGATTATTAGCTTTGTTATTGTAGAAATAGAATATGAAAAAATCGAACGTTTTGATGGTTATAGGAGTATTATTACTCTTACCTTTGTTTTTACTTCCAATGTGGAATATCACACTCGAAGCACCTCAATATCCAATACCTTTAGGAATGGATATTCATATCAATAAAATAGTTGATATGAATCCACATGATGTCAAGAACATCAATCTTATGAATCACTATGTAGGAATGAAAAACATTCCTTCTCATTTACCTGAATTTGATGTTTTCCCTTCAGTAATTATTTTTATGGTTATTTTGGGATTATTAATTGGTATTAAAGGAAATTATAGATGGTTTTTAGGTTGGTTGGCTATATTGTGTGTGTTAGGAATGTTAGGAATGTATGATTTCTATCTTTGGGAATATGATTATGGACATACGCTTGATCCGAAGGCTATTATAAAATTTACACATGAGGATGGGACCCCATTAGCTTACCAACCACCATTATTTGGGACGGCAAAAATTCTTAATTTCACGGCACATTCTTATCCTAGGGCTGGTGCATATTTGATGTTTTTAGGAATGTTTATTTCTTTTGCCGCATACTTAGTTGGAAAGAAAGAATACGCTAATAAATAGATGATAATTATGAATATTAAACATGTAGTATTTTTATTGATATTAGTATCAATTGGAGTTTCTTGTAAGGTAGAATTAAGTGAAATTAAATATGGAGCAGATCAATGCCATTATTGTAAAATGAACATAGTTGATAAACTACATGCTGCTCAGTATGTGACTAAAAAAGGAAAACAATTTAAATTTGATGCAATAGAATGCATGATTAATCAGCTTGAAGAACTTGACGCTAATGATATCGCTCTGATGGGAGTTTCTGATTATGCGGACGCTCCTGGGACAATAATTGATGCTTCTAATGCAACATATATTATTAGTAAAGCTATAAAAAGTCCAATGGGAGCTAACCTTTCTGCCCTTTCCTCCAAAGAGAAAGCCATAGGACTACAAAAAGAACACAAAGGCGACATCTATGATTGGAATTCTATTAAAGCAGTTTTAAGAAAATAAATTGGTGCTAATCAATATTTTTATCCGATGGAACATATGAATATTAGAATATTTCTTCTTTTGATAGTTGTAATCTTTACATTCAATACAGCCGTTTTTAGTAAAACCATTACGGTTTGTTCTACATGTGAATTTCATAATATTTCTGCTGCAAATGAAGTAGTAGTTGATGGAGACGAAATATTAGTTAAAGCCGGAGTGTATCAAGAACAGGAAATTAATATAACAAAATCAATTATATTAAGAACAGATGGTGAAGTTATTGTTGATGGTGAGAATAAAGGTTCCGTATTTAATATTTCTGCTGATAATGTTGTAATAGATGGCTTTGTTATAAAAAATGTAGAACAAAGTTATATTAAGGAGTATGCCGCTATACATTTTTATAAATCAAGAAATTTTACTGTTTCTAATAATATATTGGAGAATGTATTCTTTGGAGTTTTAATTGAAAAATCTCATGATGGCAAGATATTTAATAATCAAATATCGAGTTTTGGAAAGGAGGAATCAAGTTCTGGAAATGGTATTCATATATGGCATTCATCTCGGATAGAAGTGCATGATAATGTAGTACATAATATGCGTGATGGTATTTACTTTGAATTTGTAACTAAGAGTAAAATATTTAACAATAAGAGCTATAATAATCTTAGGTATGGACTGCATTTTATGTTTTCTAACAACGATGATTATTATAACAATACTTTTAGTCATAATGGTGCAGGAGTGGCTGTAATGTTTTCCAAGTTTATTACTATGACAGGTAATACTTTTATTGATAATTGGGGTGCATCATCATATGGACTACTGTTAAAAGAAATTTATGATGCTGAAATTGTTAATAATAAATTTCAACGAAATACAACAGGGATAACATTAGAAGGCTCCACTCGTATTAATTATTTAGAGAATGATTTTATCAATAATGGATGGGCAGTAAAAGTAACAGGCGCTTGTTATAAAAATGATTTTAGGCATAATAATTTTATCGGAAACTCCTTTGACCTTTCTTACAATGGTCAAATTAATGATAATAAATTTGATAGTAATTATTGGAGTAATTATGCTGGTTACGATTTGGACAAAGATGGAATTGGAGATGTCCCTTTTAGACCAGTAAAGTTGTTTTCATATATTGTAAATCAAACTCCAGAAACGATTGTATTATTAAGAAGCCTCTTTGTTGATATAATAAATTTTTCAGAAAAAGTTTCTCCAGTTTTTACCCCTGACAACCTTATTGATCCACATCCAATGATGAAAGCGAGACAATGATTGAACTAAACAATATCTATAAGAAATTTGGAAAAGTTGAAGTCCTAAAAGGAATCAATCTTAACATTGATAAAGGTGGAGTATTTGCTATATTAGGACCTAATGGTTCTGGCAAAACAACCCTCATTAAGTCTATTTTAGGAATGGTTATTCCAGACAAAGGAAGTATTAAAGTTGATAATGCTGAAGTATTATCTAAGTGGCTTTATCGCAATAATATTGATTATCTATCTCAAATTGCTGAATTTCCAGCAAATCTTAAAGTGAGGGAGCTTATCGAAATGATTAAGAATCTTAGACCTAAAAAAACTTATGAAGAAGAACTGATTGATATTTTCGGATTGCAGTTATTTCTTAATAAAAAACTTGCCCATCTATCAGGAGGCACAAGACAAAAAGTCAATATCGTACTTACCTTAATGTTTGATAGTGATGTTATTATCTTAGATGAGCCTACAACAGGTTTAGACCCCGTAGCTCTGATTCTACTTAAGCAGATTATTAATAAAAAGCGAAAAGAGGGGAAGACCATTATTATAACTAGTCATATCATGTCTTTTGTTGAAGAGTTATCTGATGAAATTGTATTCCTATTGGAAGGTAAGATATATTTTAAAGGCTCAACTACTAAATTGAAAGAAGATACTGGTGAAGATTCATTAGAACATGCTATTGCTCATATTATAAAAAGTAGTAATGTATAAAATAATAAAATATAGTTTTGCTGATTTAATGCGAAGTAGATGGAGTTATGTTTACTTTTTTTTCTACTTAATATTAGGATTTATACTGTTGTTTTTAAATCATAATGTTTCCAAAGCGGTTATTACATTGATGAATGTAATTATTGTACTTACACCACTAATAGGGACAATATTTGGAATAATGTACCATTATAGTTCTCGAGAGTTTACAACTTTGCTATTATCTCAACCAATACAACGGAAAACAATATTTATTGGACAATATCTTGGGGTTTCTATATCTTTAGCATTAAGTATGGTTTTGGGATTAGGAATTCCTTTCGTGGCTTATGGACTATTTGAGTCTTCTGAGATATGGAATTTTGGAATTTTACTTGCAGTTGGTGCTTTTTTAACTTTTATATTTGTAGCATTAGCGATCAACATTGGATTATCGAATGACAATAAAATTAAGGGCTTTAGTTATGCAATTTTGATGTGGCTATTGTTGGCAGTTGCATATGATGGTATAATTCTCTCAATGTTGAGTTATTTTAATGATTATCCTATTGATAAATTTTCATTAGTAGCTATTTTGCTTAATCCAATTGATTTGTCACGTATGCTTATTTTGCTAAAATTGGATATTTCTGCTTTGTTGGGCTATACGGGGGCAGTATTTAAATCCTTTTTTGGTACTAATGTTGGATTTATTGTATCTACTGCTGTATTGTCTTTATGGACTTTAATACCACTTTGGTTTATTATAAAAAAAGCTAATAAAAAAAATTTTTAATATTCATATTTCTTTATAATTTTGATTTTATTAAAAATGTAGAATCAAAAAAATTATATGAAAATTGCTACTCATTTTTTTCCTGTTACTAAGACAGCACGATATGTGACTTTTGGAATATTAAGCCCAAAAACTAAGTTTTTTTGGTTTGCTATCCATGGGACTAAAATGTTATGTGAGCAAATGCTTTATAAGTTTAAAAACTTCGATCCAAGCACTCATTTTATAGTCGCTCCAGAGGCATTGTCAAGGTTTTATTTAGAAGGGTATAGTGGAGATGTTGTAGCTACTTGGATGACAAGTCGGGATAGATTATTAGAAATTGAAGATTATTCAAATTATTTAAGTCAGTTATATAATGAGTATTTAGACCAACTACCGAATGATTGTAAAAAAATAATTTTTGCATTTTCTCAAGGAGGTACTACAGCTTTTAGGTGGCTGCATCAAAAGAATATTGATGTAGATTTTCTTATTCCTTATTCTTGTTGGATTCCAGAGGATATTGATCTCAAGCTTTCAAAAACAAAATTAGATAATGTGAAAATGATCTATACTTATGGTATTCAAGACCAATTTTTTGATAAGAATA
>JAZGFO010000090.1:0-6233 GCA_036479655.1 Saprospiraceae bacterium | reverse complement strand
TTTATATCACCTCTATATGATATAAATATATAAATGATTTGCTTAAAAAAAAGTCATAGCATTTTTAAACGCTATGACTTATAATATATTATTTTTGAGATATACGTTTAGGTATAAATTATTATTTTCCCACCAATGCCTTTACCTGTTGCTCTAAGTCCTGTCTAGGATTAATAGCTGCAATATTACCATCTCTTCCGACAAGAAATGTTTTTGGAATACTTCTTACACCATAAGCAGCAGCAGCAACTGATTCCCATTTTTTAAGATCGCTAACATGATTATCCCAAGTCAGATTATCTTTTTTAATAGCACCTAACCATCTTTCTTTTGATCTATCCATTTGAGTTTTGATTTGTGCATCAGTTTTAAATCTTGCTTTAGTTCTAGAATCTAATCCATCTAAAGATACAGAAAACACATCAAATCCTTGTTTTTTATATTTTTTATACACTTCTACAACATGCGGATTAGCCTTTCTACAAGGTCCACACCAACTCGCCCAAAAGTCTAAAAGGACAACTTTACCTTTCATGTTAGATAGTT
Organism: Saprospiraceae bacterium; assembly: GCA_036479655.1. Taxonomy (GTDB): domain Bacteria; phylum Bacteroidota; class Bacteroidia; order Chitinophagales; family Saprospiraceae; genus CAJXUU01. Next base: position 5,687 of record JAZGFO010000090.1, on the reverse strand, counting down.
TTCTAATTTTTCCTTTTACGTCAGGAAGTGCAATTTCTGGAGCAGGTTCACCAACTTTTACTTTAGCGTTAGCTTGTTTTCTTGCCAATTGACTTTTTATCTGTGCAAGTTGAGCTTTATAGCTTTTTGATACTGTAAGATCTGGGTATTGACTCATAAGGTTTTTACTTACACTTTCATGTAAAGGCATAAAACTTGGATTTAGTCTAAACATTTTTGTTGATATCATGTATCCAATCAATGGGTTTTCTGCAGCTCCCATATCTCCCAATTTTTTGGTATCAATAGTTTTTGCTACAAATTGTTTAATTATATCTAAGTATTTTATTGTCAATGGAGCTCCCGTAACTTTATAAGTAAGGTCTGCAAAATCTTTTAAAGAACCATCAATGTTTATACTTTTTTCTTTACCATCAAGGATTAAATCTGCACTTTTAGCTCCTGCACGTAATCTATAAACCCCAGCTTCCATACCTTCAGGGAAATTGAAACTAAATTTTCCAGATGCATCTGCTTTAGTATTCAATAATATCTCGGGATTATTTTCTACACCCATACGGTCAAAATATATACCCAAATTAGCCGCATCACTAACAGTACCTGTTAGGTTTGTGCCTTTTTCAGAACTACAACTAGATATAAATAGTAATATTAGAAAAGTAAAACTAAAGAATGAAAATTTCATTTGTTATATTTTTGATTAATTTTAAATAAATTGATAATGCAAAAATAGACAATCTTTAACAGAAGTCAATAGTTTTGAGTGTATTATCATTTGCAAATATATTAAAAAAACGTAATATGAACGATAAAGTTTAAAAATGCTAAAAAATAATTGGAGAAAGATTGGAGAATAATAAAATTACCTTAAATTTGCACCCGCTTAACAAAGCATGGTTCCGTAGCTCAGCTGGATAGAGCAGCTCACTTCTAATGAGCAGGTCCCAGGTTCGAATCCTGGCGGGATCACACATGAATCCCCATATATAGGCCCAAAGCCTTGTATATGGGGTTTTTTTGTTTTACAAACACACCTAAACACATGCCTAACATCGTTAAATATACGTAAAAACGAAAGTTAAACGCAAGTGGGCACTTGCATTTATTAGCAGCATATAAAAAAAGCTGACTCAAAAAATTGAGTCAGCTTTTTTATAAACAGTAAAAACTTGAATTATTATTTCATTTTGATCATCTTGTTTTGGATTCTGTTCTTTCCAGATATTACATCATAATAGAAAACTCCCGCTCCTGGTATCATATCACTATCAATCTGAATAGTATTATCTCCTCTTACAATATACTTTGAAATAGAGTGTACTGCTCTACCGGTAACATCATAAATGTTAATAGTAACTTTAGCATCTTCGATCATAGAAATATTTATTGAAGTATAATCTGTCCAAGGATTAGGATTGTTTTGATATACATTGAATGTATTAACAAACTCATTCTCATCTCTAACAGCTATATCAATGTCAGTAACTACTAATTCTTCCGTCAAATACATTTCTGCATGTAATTCATTTGATAAATTAATATCAGATAGCATACTTGAACAGTCCTTACAAGGCATATAAATATCTAATAATGATATTCCATCAGCAATAGATTTAATATTGGCTCCTGCAACAGATATATTATAGACTCCATTACCAATCGCAACAAATCCAATTTGGTCTCGAGTAAATACATCAGAAGTGATACCTAATATTTCATTATCTCCTACATTTATAGAAAATTGTAAACCTGCAATTTCAATAGCTTCTTCACTAACTAAACTAATTACATTTTCTTGCTTACTAAAAATAACCAATGATTGTTTTTTATTTCTAGTTGATGATTTACCTTCCATAAGGTTTTCAGAAACACTGCCATTAACGTCACCAATCTTGACACCAATAAAATCAACTTTCATATCAGAAGTTAATTCTGGAATATCATACCCTTCTGGAAAAGACTCTGCAAATGGGTCTTCAGAATTAGGGAATTGGTAATTAGCGTCTATGGTTCTCCAACTCATATTATTTGGAAACTCATTAATTACACCTAAAATTAATTTTCTTAATGTTGATAGATCAGAACCTGATATTGATTGGCTATTGTTAATATCTGCCGCAATATACTTGTATGGAGTATCAAAAGTTTCAATTTCTAATATATGTCTTTGAACTAATATTAGATCAAGAGTTGACACCCCTTCTCTTACATGATCATTGTTGTAGGTACTAATTGCATAAGTTCCTCCAGTAGGCATAAGTGGAAAAGCGTAATTACCTTCCGAGTTACTATAAGCTGCATCAAGCCCACTGCCATGTAGTGTCAGACTATAATTAGGTATTCCTGCACCTTCTGGTGTAAATATACCACCTGCAATTCCAATAGGAGACAACATGCAAAAATCTGCTGTATCAAATATTTCTGTTGCACCAATACAGAATATATCATTAGTTAAAGGGTCCATATCATATGCGATTGTGTCATTTCCAACAACAACATATCCATATATATCAACTTTGTTAGTCGTACCTACACTATCACAAGGATAGATGATAGTCGTATCAGCATAATCTCCCTCAGTGAAAGTAAAAATAAAAGTAGAATCTTCATTACATACTCCAGTTACAATTACTAAGTCTAAAATACTAACTGTGACTACTAATGTTGCAGAGTCGATTTGGAATATTCCTTTTTTACATGTAGCAGATATATTAGAATCCTCAACAACCTCTATATTAAATGTATCCATACCTACATTGTTACAAACATCTGTAGCAGAAATAATAATTTGATAATTACCTTCATTATATATTCCTGATGGATCATCACCAATATTGACTACTTCAGTAGGATCATCACCATTTGGATCATTATTAGTAACATTATTGGTTACACTATAGGTATTACAATCAGTGATAGATACTAAACCGCTCAAGTCAACATAACCGTCACATGAACCATTATCAAAATTAATTGTCATATCGGCAATTGGACTTATCATAGGAGCACTATCATCAAGAATAGTAATAGTCTGAACAAATGTAAACGTCTCAGATTGGCAACTTGCAATTATTGTATATGTCCTAACGACTACTGTCGGACAACCTGTCATTGTCGTTACGTCTTCGAATGTAACAATAAACTCTCCACAGTCAGTATAGTCTCCTATTGAAGCAACTGTGATTTGTGGCACATCAATATCAGCAACCATAATACAATTAGTAATTGTTGTATCAGCAGGTATAATACTATTAACTTCTACTTGTGTAAGTAAGTCTTGTGGTCCGTTTATCGTTATAGAATGTGTACATTCGTCTGTAAGACCACTCAATGGATCTGTTACAGTTACTGTACGTAATATAACACCATATCCACAATCATCTAAACCTGACAAATCTTGAGTTTCATTAGTAGTAGATGAAGTACAATTGTCCCATATACTATCTACAACAGTAACATCATTTAAAAGCATTGTAATATTGCCTGCGTAAGAAGGATTAGTCAAATATTCTACACACGATATAGTTAGATCTGCATTACAAACTACATCAGGAGCTATTGTATCCAATAAAACTAATGGAAAGCTATCACATAGTTCACCATCGATAAATATAGAAATATTAATTGGAGAAAAAGATATATCATTACACAACCATGAAGATGGACTGACCTCAACAACTGGATCAGCACCACAAGCACCTCCCGTTACTGTAATATCATCAGAAAGTGACAATGATGCATTTCCTAATGAATCTAAGTAAAGCGTGTCTACATTTAATGTACAGACGAAATTATCCGTTGGTGGCATTACATTGAATACAACAGGGCATACACTAACATTGTTGTTTTCATCAGTTACTGTTACTTGTACTGTCACATTTCCAGGATTTTCACAAGATAGTGTCTGTGGATCAAATACAACTGTCACGTCACCACAAAAATCAGTATATTGAACTGTCAAATCAGCAGTAGTTAACGGATAACTGTCACTCGTCATAGATATATCTATTATTCCTTGATCTACACACGTTGGTGCCACATTATCATTTACAGTAATCGTCAAGCTACAATCTGCATAACTTGTCCCAATAACATCTACTAAGTACCAATTTACTGTAGATTGTCCTTCTGGAAAGTTTACACCATTAAGTGAAGTATTATTTATACTAATATTCGTATTATTAATAGCATATACTGGAAATAGACCATCGACACAACCATAGTTAGTATCAAATCCTACTGGATTAAAACTATTATCAGAAATAGAATACATACAGTCTTCTAAATCACCATCATCAGTTGATAAATCGACTTGAATTGATGGTTGACAATTAAATGTCGGATCAGGTAACACACCTTGAATCACAGTGACAGTAGCTGTACAATTGGCTTCTAATCCAGTTCCAGAAATTGCAACTGTATTTGGTCCCAAATCACTACAATCAAAAACATTAGGAGAAACAGCTATTGTTGGTTCAGTATCACAATCGTTAGACAAATCAATTATTTCTAATATATCGTCTATGTCTAAAGTATAACTGTTATTAGCACCCAAAACAACATCAATATTGTTTGTATTGCAACTATATATTGGATTAATGGTAACAACATATTCACAAGAATCAATAAGAGTTCCTTGTTGAACATACCATTTTACTGTAGTTGTATTCAATGGAAACGCTGCTCCATCTAATGTGTTGGTATTGGTATAATTATTCCAAACTGTAAGATTAGCCATACCACAATTATCACTAGTAGATGGATCTAAAGAATCATCCATTGTGTACATACAACTAGGATTAGTCAGTACATCAAGATCAAATGACTCATCACCACCACATGTTATCTCTGGTGCTGTAGTATCAGTAATAGTAATTGTATGTGTACAAACTTCGATATCTCCATCATAATCTACAGTCCATGTAACTGTAAATACTCCAGTACCAAACACTACGCCATTTAAAGTAGTATTGTCACTATTTGCTGTGAAATTTGTTGAGCCTGTGATTGCATAAGTCCAGGTAACATTATCACATGCAGGGTCATTAGTTATTATTACATCATAATCTGCATTTGCAACAGTATATTCACAGTTAGCATCTACATTTTCATTTACATTATCAGGACAAGTCACGCATTCTACCTTAGGGCAAAACTCATTATTGTCATCGATTGTTAATAATGCATTACATTGACCAATATTGGCTGGATTGTTCATATCAAAAGCAAAAACACTAAGTGTAATATCACCAATATCGGCACAAGTAAAACACCTAACCGTATCTGCCAAGTCAGAAGAAAAACTAGTCTTATAAACTATTCCTGGACATGCACTTACAGAGTCAATTAACATATTAACATTAACACAAACCATAACTGTATCCACGCCATCAAGAGTCATTTCTTGAATAGAAGTAGTTAAATTTTGGCAAATTGGCATTACTGGACTTCCTTCTAATACTGTCACCGTTTGTAATATAGTTGCCGTTTTATTACACGGATTAGTAAATGAATATACTATATTATGACTACCAAGAGGTAACGCTTTATTGATTATAGCATTAGGTCCGATTCCACTAATTGTATCCTCAAATACACCTGTAGAATGTAAATCAATAATAATCTCCCAACTAAGATTGTTTTCATTACAATCCGTTGCGGTAACGGTATTGTTAAAAACTTGATCT
>JAZGFO010000089.1:0-6346 GCA_036479655.1 Saprospiraceae bacterium | reverse complement strand
TCTTCCATATGAGCAAAATAGTCCCCATCAAAACCTCCTAATTTTTCAAATAATTCTGTCTTAACAACCATTGCAGCACCACTTGCCCAATCTATTTCCATTATTGTATCATATTGTCCTTCATCTGTTTCTACCGTGTCAAAAATTCTACCTCTGCAGTATGGATAACCTAAATTATCTATTAATCCTCCACAAGCTCCTGCATATTCAAATTTCGATCTTTCTTCTAATGATAGTATTTTTGGTTGAATAATTCCTATTTGTTCATCTTCTTCAAATTGTTGTAAAATTGGATCAAGCCAATTTTCACTTACTTCAACATCAGAATTTAATATTACAGTGTATTTAGAATCAATATATTCCATGCCTCGATTGTAACCTTCTGCAAATCCATGATTTTTTGTCAATTCAATTATTTGAATTTCTGGATGCCATTCTTTTATATAACTAACCGACTCGTCTGTAGAAGCATTGTCTATTACAGTTACATTTATTGGCTGGATTGAAGAAAATAACACTTGAGGTAGATATGCTTCCAGGTAATTTGCACCATTGTAATTTAATATAGCAATCGTTACATTGTTTTCTGGGATATATTTAGTTGGGACATTATTTAGAAAAGACATAACATCAATTCTGTCTATTGCAAGTTGACCTTTTAAAGATTCTAACGAATCAAATTTCATGTCGGATCTGATATGAGACAGTACATTTATTGTTATCTTTTTGTCATAAATGTTATCATTAAAATCAAAGAGGTTTACTTCAATTTTTCTTTCTTTATTACCGTCCTTTATAGTTGGTCTATTGCCGATGTACATCATTCCATTGACTTCCAATCCTTCAATAGTACAGGATACTGCATAGACACCATTTTGAGGAACTAATTTATCTTTTTCAGTTATTTTAATATTAGCAGTAGGGTAGCCAATTGTTTGTCCAATCTTGTCACCATGAACGACTATTCCACTTAATTTATAGTTGTGATTCAAAAAATCGTTGGCAGTTTTTATATCTCCAATTTCAATAGCTTTTCTTATTTTTGAAGAGCTAATCGTTATTTCTTCTATATCTTGTTTTTTTATTAGAATAACATCAAATACTGCAGTTTGAGCATAGTGTTTGAGCATATCAATATCCCCTTTTCTATTCAACCCAAATCGATGGTCATAGCCAATTACTATATATCTTGGATTAAATTTGCCGAGTATAAATTTTTCAATATACTCTTGCGGATGTTGTTGAGAAAATTCAATTGAAAATGGGACAATAACTACGTTGTCAACACCATATTTTTCACATAAGTGCAACTTCTCCTCTAAAGAATTGAGCAGTTTTAAACTATTGTCTTTTGGATAGATTATTTTGCGCGGATGTGGATCAAAAGTAATAATAACACTTTCTCCATTGATCTCTTTTGCAAGTTGCTTGATTCGTTTTATGATTTTTTGATGTCCACGGTGCACCCCATCAAAAGAACCTATCGTAATTACGGCATTATTAAAATCAGGAAGTGAATTAATGTCTTTGTATATATTCATAAATTTGTAGCAGCATTTCTTCTTGCCCTATCAACTACAAATGTAATAAAAATACTATAATGACAATCAGGTAATATTCAAATTTTGTTTGCGAAAACCCTGATTCAGAAATATTACAGTAACAATCTAAATATAATCTTCTATATCTCTAAAATTTTCTAAGCTGATATCTATTGAAAAATATATCCACCTATATCACCTAAATCTCTTTTTTTTCAGTCTGAATTGCTTTTATCCCAGGTAATACTTTCCCTTCTAAAAATTCAAGCATTGCTCCTCCTCCTGTTGATATAAAACTCACTTTATCCGTTAGGTTTGCTTTGTTGATAGCAGCAACACTATCACCACCACCTATCAAGGAGAAAGCACCATTTTCTGTCGCTACTGCTACTGCTTGAGCAACACTATTAGTACCATTCGCAAATGCTTCCATTTCAAAAACGCCCATTGGACCATTCCATAGAATAGTTTTTGCTTTTAGTATTACTTTTTCAAATGCGGCTATCGATTTTACTCCAATATCCAATCCCATCCAATTATCTGGTATTTCGTAAGAATTTACGGTTTGTGTATTGGCATTTTGGTCAAATTTATCTGCAATTTTATTATCTATCGGAAGATGTATATCAGTACCTAATTCTTTTGCCTTAGCTAAAATTTCAAGCGCCAATTCTAAATAGTCATCTTCACAAATAGATGTTCCAATACTTCCACCTTGAGCTTTTATAAATGTATACGCCATTCCACCTCCTATACAGACCCCATTGACCGTTTCTATGAGTCTAGAAAGTAACTTAATCTTGTCACTAACTTTTGCTCCCCCCACTATTGCTACAACTGGACGTTTTGGACTTTTTAATACTTTGTTCGCATTTTCTATTTCTGTTTGCATCAAAAATCCGATAGATTTTTCACTCTTTTTAAAGTGCTGTGCGACAGTTGTTGTTGAGGCGTGTGCTCTATGAGCTGTTCCAAATGCATCATTTACATAAATATCGGCTAATCTTGATAATCTAAGGGCCATTTCAGGACTCCCTTTTGATTCACCTTCATCAAATCTTGTGTTTTCAAGCAATAATATTTCGCCAGGATTTAATCGCTCTGCTTGTACTTCTGTTTCCCCACCTGTTGTGTTTGGTGCAAAGTGTACAGGTACATTTGTAAGCTTTTGTAAGTGAGAAACAAGATGTTTTAAAGTGAATTTTTGTACATTTATTGACCCGTCATCATTTTTTTTCTTCTGTGGGCGACCCAAGTGTGAAGCCAAAAGAACCGATGCGCCATGATCTAATAAATACTTGATAGTCGGTAGCGCTTTTCGCATTCTTGTATCATCTGTTATGTTGTATGCTTTGTCCAATGGAACATTAAAGTCAACTCGTACCAATACTTTTTTATCTTTTACATTTAGATCTTGTAATGCCATGTTTTTATTTTTAATGTGCTATAAAATTACATTATTCTTATTTGAAATAATTTTAAGTGCCATTTTTAGTGATGAATTATAATAAAAAGAACTGCTCTTCAATATTGAAGAACAGTTCTTATATTTTAAAATCTCTAATATTTATTATTATACTTTTCCAACTAAGTCAGCCAATCGAGCACTATATCCTGCTTCGTTATCATACCAACTTACAATTTTTAAAAAATTACCATCTTTAACATCTGTCAATAAAGAATCAAAAATTGAAGAATGTTTGTTTCCTATTATATCTGAAGATACTAATGGGTCAACAGAAAATTCTAAAATTCCTTTCATTGGACCTTCAGCCATTTCTTTAAATTTAGCATTTACTTCTTCTTTCGTAACATTTTTTTCCGTGATTACATTTAGTTCTACCAATGATCCTGTAATAACAGGTACTCTTAGAGACATCGCAAACATTTTTCCAGCTACTTCAGGCACTACTAATCCTACTGCATTTGCTGCACCTGTACTTGTAGGTACAATATTCAATGCTGCAGCCCTTGCTCTTCTCAAATCAGAATGAGGAGCGTCTTGAAGTCTTTGGTCCGAAGTATAGGCATGTGTTGTTGTCATTGATCCTCTTTGGAAACCCCAGTTTTCAGATACAATCTTACACAATGGTGCTAAGCAATTGGTTGTGCAACTCGCATTACTTATTATTTTTGATCCCCCACTCAGTGTGTTTACACCCAATACTACAGTATCAATACCTTCGTTTTTAGCTGGAGCAGAAATCACTACTTTTTTTGCTCCTGCTGTTAAGTGTTTACCAGCTCCTTCAGAACTTCTGAAAAAACCTGTACATTCAAGAACAACATCAATATTTAATTCTTTCCATGGTAATTCTTCAGGGTTTCTTGTAGACAATGCTACTATTTTATTTCCGTTTACTATGATTTCTTTATCATTATGCTTTACATCACCATCAAATCTACCATGTGCACTATCATATTTTAATAAGTGTGCTAATGTACCATTGTCAGTAAGGTCATTGATTGCTACTACCTCAATATCTTGATTATTAAGTAGGTTTCTAAATGTCAATCGGCCTATTCTACCGAATCCATTAATTGCTATTCTTTTCTTAGCCATTTTTTTTATTTTTTAATGAGTTAGTGTAAAACTAACAATAATTATGATGTAATGTTTTATTGTAGCACAAAAGTACACAATATCCACTAATATAAAGTGTTCTTTTTTTAATATTATTAGGTTTTGAATATTTAGTATAAACTGTTTGCCCTGTCGCCCTCTAACTCCCTGAGAGGAGAACCGCCCCGCTCGTAAAATTGTATTCACAATTGCGAATGCATATCTTGTTTTCGTACGAATTTAAAACTACATTTATTGGGAATTACGACAATATGACACTAGAATAGCCATTTGTGATTTTAGTATATTATAACTAAATTGAGATAAAAACAGATTAATATGTGCAAATGTCTCAATTTAATTTGAATTAATTGAGAAACGATAATGCTTGACTGTGGCACTACATTATATGCGAGTTTTTTCTGTTAAGAGCTCAAATAAGACTTGATTTTTTTTAGTTCGTTTTTTGTATCAAGACAAAAGATGAACGCCCGAATGGCGAGTAGAGAATCGAATAGAAACAGATAAAAACTTTATTGATACAAATCAGAACTCAAATATCTATCTCCACGATCACATACGATAGTAACTATTATACCTTCTTTAATTTCTTTTGATAATTGCACAGCGGCATGCATTGCTCCTCCACTGCTCATACCTGCAAATATTCCTTCTGCACTCGCCATTGTTCTAGCCATTATTTTTGCATTTTCAGCACTTACATAGCTTATTTGGTCTACTCGATTTACATCATAAAAAGTGGGAAGGTGTTCTGGTTCCCATTTTCTTATGCCAGGTATTTTTGATCCATCTTTTGGATGACATCCAACGATTGTTATATCTTGGTTTTGTTCTTTTAAATATTTGGAGACACCCATGATCGTACCCGTTGTGCCCATCGCACTAACAAAGTGAGTTATTTTCCCTTTAGTGTCTTTCCATATTTCAGGACCCGTTGTCTTGTAATGCATGCCTGGGTTATCCTCATTGCCAAATTGATTTAGCATTACATACCCTTGATTGTTTGCCATGTCACGAGCTAAATCTCTTGAATATGTAATGCTTTTGGCTGCTGGCGTTAGTATTAGAGTCGCTCCATATGCACGCATTGTCTTTTGTCTTTCTATTGTTGCACTATCAGGCATAATCAGTGTTACCTTTATTCCTAATTGTGAGCCAATCAAGGCAAGTGCAATTCCAGTATTTCCACTTGTCGCTTCAACAATTTTTGATCCTTTTGATAATTCTCCTCGTTTTATAGCACATTGTATCATTCCCAAAGCAGCCCTATCCTTAACACTTCCTCCAGGATTGTTTCCTTCTAATTTTGCAAATATTCTGACCTTACTATTTACGGATAGGTTAGTTTCGATTAATGGTGTATTTCCAATTATTTCGGCTAATCTCATTTTTTTTATTTTTCAATCTTTCTTTTCACTATTTGAATATACAAAAGTGTCCATTTGTTTGGTGTCAACATTGTGCATTGCTGCTTTGTAATAGATTTTACTATTTGCTGGTATGCTTTTAGGAAGCCACACATTGCCACCTACAATACTATTTTTACCGATTATAGTTTTGCCACCCAATATTGTTGCACCTGCATAGACGACTACATTGTCTTCTAATGTTGGATGGCGTTTACTACTTGCATCTTCTTTTCTTACAGATAGTGCTCCTAATGTAACTCCTTGATATAGTTTTACATACTTACCTATTTTAGCAGTTTCGCCTATTACAACACCTGTTCCGTGGTCAATACAAAAGTGAGAATCTATCGTTGCACCTGGGTGAATATCTATCCCTGTAATTTGATGTGCTATTTCTGTTATTGTTCTAGGTAATATTTCAATTTTTAATTGATACATTTTATGGGCTATTCTATAACATGCTATAGCAAAAAATCCTGGATATGATCTTATTACTTCTTCTTTACAACTTGCCGCTGGATCACCCTCAAACATTGCATCAATATCTGTATTAATTATTGTGTAAATTACTGGTAAACTTTTATAGAAATCATCGACAATAGATGATAACTTATCATCTGAACAGGAATTTCTTACCAAATCCCTCAATGTCAATTTAGTATTGTCAAAATATACTTTTATATCTTCTTCATTTTTTACTTTATAGTTAGTTCTTATAGGGTACATCAGACCGAGAATGTCATTAATGAATTTTCTTACTTGATCCAATGGTGGGTATCCAGGACATGCCTTATGTTTACTATACAAAGTTT
>JAZGFO010000088.1:0-3956 GCA_036479655.1 Saprospiraceae bacterium | reverse complement strand
AAATTGGCCAATAAAACAATGTCCAACCCTTGTCGAACCTGTCATAGAAATTCATACATCACATCCTATCATATTAACTCCCTGGGATATTCCACCATTAGCATTACCCAATTATCCAGGATGTCCAATAGATACAGGTAAAATAGTGGTCACAAATCATATAGCTTCGTTACAAAACTCGCCAATTATAGATACGTTGATTATCAACCAAGGAGCGTTACCGTATATCCTCAAAGGAGGTGTTCCTAATCTTGCAATTCCACATACTAAGAATATCGTCTTTGATGTGTTTGATGGAGTAGGTAACCATGGTAATCTAATAAGAAAACTAATTGTAGAGGGAAATAGATCGCGAGAATCTACTTTTACTACTATTTCACCTAAGTTTCCATTGTATATTTTGCGTGATCCTCCAGGAGATAAAAGTTTTTCTCAAATCTCTAATGGAGAAACATTTACTACATCTTCATCTATTTCAAGTAATGTATCTAATAATGTAAATGTTTATTTACAAGCAGTGTTAGATCTTGAATTTAAAGATAATGCTAAAATATGGGGTAATATTGGAGGAAGTTTTGAATATCAACGAGATGATGTTAGCTCTACTACTGCAGAAATAACAACTACTTCTACCTCAACTTTCTCTACTAGTGATTTACAATTTGCTGAAGCCATCGGAGAAGAAGCTGATGTCTATGTGACTGCTGCATTTAATATGAAATACTCAATAAGTGATGTCCTACGACTCAATCAATTACGATGTGAAGTTAAAAGGACAGAAGAATTGACAATTGACCCTGATACATTTGCCACTCAAGTTATATATTCACAATATTTCATTAGAACAAATTTGATTCCTGGATTGAGACATTTGAAGGATCTTTCTACTCATCCTGATTCTATTCGATTTTTTAATAATCAAATATCTATATGGGAATCTACGCTTCGTCACAATGAAGAACTAAAAGAAACCGGAACCCTTATTGAAAACCTATCCTTTGATGGAAATGTAGGAGCGATTATGAAAGAAAGCCAAATTGACTCTACAACTTCTCGAACCATCGAATGGACAGAAAATTTTGATACAGGATTCTATATATCTTTTGGAGGTGTTTTTGAGGGGTTTGGCGCAGAAGGTGGAGTTGGATACAATCATCAATGGTCATTTTCTGAGGCTAATACGACAGAAACGTCAAAAAATGTTAATTTTAGTTATACATTAGATGATGATGACACAAATGACTTTTACACTGTAGATGTATTAAAGGACACTCGTTTTCCAACATTGTTTTTTAAAGCTGTAGCAGCAGAAACATCCTGCCCTTATGAAAAAGGCACTTTGTCAAGGCATGGAGCTACACTCACATCTGATTTTATTTCTCAGTATGATATTCCTGCCAATCAATCTGCAACTTATGTTTTGACCTTGACCAATAATTCAGAAGCAGGAACATCAATGGCGTATTTTCTTGATTTCAATGGGCCATCTAATGTGAATAATGCAATCGTGAGTTGGGATCTTCAGTTTGAAAGTGTTCAGATATTACAACCATTTGAATCTAGAAATTTTATTCTTTCAATCTCAAAAAATCCTGCCAATCAATTTTATTCTCATGAAGGAATAGAATTTAGAGTATTTCCTGGGTGTTCATCAGAAGATGGTAGCTATTCTCCTGATTTGAATAATGCACTTGCTGATGTGAAGCTTAATGCATATTTTGAATCTCCATGTAGTCAGATTACAATAGAAGAACCCGACCCTAATTGGGTGGTCAGCCAAGAAACCAATGAAGAGCTTAATATAATGCTCAAAGATTATGATAAAAACAATATGTCTTCACTTAAAATTGAATATTCTCCTGAAGGTACATCCAATTGGCAAACAGGAATTAATATACCTATATCTAATCTTAACGATAATGCAAACATAGGTTCTTCTTTTCTTTGGAATACTTCTGGCACTTCTGAAGGCAATTATAAAATAAGAGCTGTTGTCAACTGCCCATCTGTTGTTAATTATACAGCAAATATTTCAGGACATATTGATAATACATCACCTTTTAGTATTGGATATCCTTTTCCCGAAGACCATCGGCTCACACATTCAAATTTTATAGGAATTGATCTTAATGAAAATCTATCGACAACAATCGATCAATCCAATGTGACTCTTACTAATTCTTTGACTGGGGTGGTCTATGATACAGATGTAAATATTACTAATAATCGAATGTTTGTTAATCCACACATCGACTTAGTCAATTTGCCTCCTGCATCCTATAATATCACTTTTTTTGGATTAAAAGATGCTTACCTTAATCCTTTGATTGATACTGTAAAATGGTGGTTTACGGTTGGAGATTATAATTCATTCTCCTGTGATACTACTAAGGTGTATTATGTTGATAATTCACTCAATAAAGCTTTTACTGTACAGGATGGTTCTTCTTGGGAAGATGCTTTTGTTGATCTTGATAAAGCACTTCAAGCGGCTTGTCCAGGATCTAGTATTTATATTGCTCAAGGTATATATAATGCAAATGACACAATGTCAATGAATGGTACTATTGATGAAGACGCATTTTTTGAAGTTACCCATAGTTACCACCTTTTTGGTGGGTTTCCGTCAGGAGGAGCTGATTTTGAAGATCGAAATGGGGAACTCTATCCTACGATCATTAGTGGGGATAATAATAACAATGGTATTCCAGATCAAGGTGATGCACATACGTTGTTTTTTATTAGAGATAACCTTACTTGTCATATTGAAGGGCTTATATTTGAAAACACTTATGCAGATGTTGATGATGTTTTCGATCCAACTAGCGCGTCAGGTGCAATATATAATTTGGGGGATGTAGAAGTAACTAACTGTGTTTTTAGACATAATCGTACAACAAATTCTAATGGTGTTGGTGCTGCATGGTTCAATAGAAATGAGAGTACTCCAAAAATTGTAAATTGTCTTTTTTATGATAATGTTGCCAATTCGAGCGGGGGTGCTATTGGCGCATTTTTTGGTGACTTAAAAATTATCAATTGTACTTTTAGTAAAAACATTTCTCCCAATAGTGGTGTATTTGGTGCAAACAATGCAAATGTTGATTTTATCAATTGTATATTCTATCATAACAACATTACGTTGGAGAATTTTGATAAAACTAATCTAAATAGTAAAATTACGATCTATCATAGTTCTTTTGAAAACGACTTTCCTGTAGAGGCTATTGATGGTGGTGGTAATATTGTTTTTAATAATCCTGATTTTGAAGACGAGCTAAATGATGATTTTAGAATAATGTCAACTTCAAATATTATAGATAAGGGAATAAATATTGCTATTGATACAATTCAGAATATTGATCTGAGCTATGCACCAAGAATCCTTGATGTTAATCTAAATGCACAAGCCACAGTCGATATGGGAGCTTATGAAATTTCTCCTTGTGGAGATGTGACTGATCAGACTGCATTGTATGTAGATCAATCTGTAACTTCTAATATAGACGGTTTTACATGGAATACTGCATTCAATAATTTATCAAAGGCTGTCCTAAAAGCGAATACTTGTGGATTAGATACCATTTATATAGCTCAAGGGCTTTACTTGCCTAATAGTATTAATCCTTCAGACTCTAGAGAAGCGACCTTTTATCTCAACAATGGTTTAAAGCTTTTTGGTGGGTTTCCTTCTGGGGGAGGAGTTAGAGATATCAATCAAAATATTACTATTTTATCAGGAAATATTGGAGATTCAACACTGGTTGTGGATAATGCATATACTGTTGTGACCATCCAAAATGGTGCTGACACTACCACTGTTGATGGGTTGATGATTATGGATGGATATGCCAATGGTCCATTCAATAAATCATTTGGTGGCGGGATAAGAAATGAAGCCAATGGCTATGGTATGGTGAGCTGTCCTGTGATATCTAATTGTATCATTAAAAATA
>JAZGFO010000087.1:0-6164 GCA_036479655.1 Saprospiraceae bacterium | reverse complement strand
GCAATATACCACCGGCCATGAGTTTTAGTATATTTAATTCCCTTCAGTTTTTTTATGCTACTGAGCCAATCTTTTCGCCCTTCAAATATTAACAAAATAATATCTTTTCCATTATGATTCACTTTTTTAAGTGATAAGGAATCAGATATATTTTTGTTGGTGATTGGCATAATAAAAATGAGAATTAGTGTAATAATAACCAAATGCAATCAAAAAACCAAATTACATATTTTTTTTATAATTGAGAAAAATATAATTATTCTATATCGTATATGATAATATTCGTATTATCTTTGTATCCCGTAATGTACTTTTTAAACAGAAATGATATTTTAGAATGGCAAAATACATCTTCGTTACGGGCGGGGTTACTTCTTCGTTAGGTAAAGGAATCATAGCAGCATCATTAGCAAAACTCTTGCAAAGTAGGGGGCTTCAGGTTACTATCCAAAAATTTGATCCATATATTAATGTAGATCCAGGCACATTGAATCCATACGAGCATGGAGAATGTTTTGTGACGGAGGATGGAGCAGAAACAGATTTGGATTTAGGTCATTACGAGCGATTTTTGAATCGACCAACATCTCAAGGAAATAATGTAACTACTGGTAGAATATATCAAACTGTAATTACAAAAGAAAGAGAAGGTGCCTACCTAGGTAAAACGGTTCAAATCATACCTCATATTACAGACGAAATAAAGAGAAGAATTACGCTATTAGAAGCCGAAAATGATTACGATATTATAATAACAGAGTTAGGTGGAGTAGTAGGAGATATCGAAAGTTTACCATATTTAGAAGCGCTCAGACAAATGAAAAGAGAATATGGCAGTGAAGATTGTCTAGTTATTCATCTTACATTGATACCATATCTAAACGCAGCAAAAGAATTAAAAACTAAACCTACACAACATTCTGTCAAAGAATTATTAATGACAGGAATTCAGCCTGATATATTGGTATGTAGGTGCGAAAGACCCATTACAAAAGAAATAAGAGAAAAGCTTTCTTTGTTTTGTAATGTTGATGTAAAATCAGTAATAGAAGCAATAGATGCAGATACTATATATGATGTGCCATTGTTGATGCTTAAAGAAAAATTAGATAAAACAGTACTTAAAAAGCTGAAAATAAAGAATAAGGTAAAACCTGACTTGGTAGCATGGAAAGAATTTTTAGGTAAATTAAAAAATCCAACACGAGAAGTCACAATTGCTTTAGTTGGAAAGTATATAGAGCTACAAGATGCATACAAATCTATTTTTGAGTCATTTATTCATGCTGGTGCAGAGAATGAATGTAAGGTTACTGTAGTTTCGATACATTCAGAAGCATTAGAAATCGGTGATGTAGAATCTATACTCGGTAATGTTGATGGAGTTTTGGTTGCCCCAGGATTTGGAGAGCGAGGTATCGATGGCAAATTGAAAGCAATAAAATATATACGAGAATCTGGAATTCCATTTTTAGGTATTTGTCTTGGTATGCAGTGTGCTGTAGTAGAGTATTATAATAATGTACTCAACGAAAAAAAAGCAATGAGTACAGAAGTTAATCCAAAAACAAAATTTCCATTAATCCATTTGATGCACGACCAAATAGGCGTATCAAAAAAAGGGGGAACAATGAGATTGGGAGCTTATAACTGTAAACTAAAAAGAGGAAGCCTCTCCTACAAAGCCTATGGCACTTCAATAATAAGTGAACGACATAGACATAGATATGAATTTAACAATGCTTATTTAGATCAGTTGACGGCATCAGGACTGAAGCCAGTCGGCATGAATCCAGAAAACAACTTAGTAGAAATTGTAGAACTAGAAGGACATCCGTTTTTTGTAGGAGTACAATTTCATCCAGAGCTAAAAAGTACTGTAGAAAACCCACATCCTCTTTTTGTAGCATTTGTAAACGCAGCATCAGCGTATAAACTAAATAAATAGTAGCGTGAAAAAACTCAAGCTTACAGAATTAAATAGA
Organism: Saprospiraceae bacterium; assembly: GCA_036479655.1. GTDB lineage: Bacteria > Bacteroidota > Bacteroidia > Chitinophagales > Saprospiraceae > CAJXUU01. The sequence continues at coordinate 4,179 of JAZGFO010000087.1, read as the reverse complement.
CTGACTGTTGATCAATACAAACAAATAGATAAAGTACCATTAGTTGTGATTCTTGATAATATAAGATCTGCAATGAATGTAGGCAGTATATTTAGAACATCTGATGCATTGGCAATTCAAAAAATATTTCTTTGTGGTATTTCAGCAACACCACCCAATAGAGAAATTACCAAAACAGCTATTGGAGCAACGGACGCTGTAGATTGGGAATATTGTAAAACAACTATTGAAGCGATAGAAACACTCAAGAATAAAGGGTATCATATATATGCTATCGAGCAAACCAGCACTGCTGTAGATTTAGAAAAACTAACACAGCTACCACCCAAAATTGCGATCATTATGGGTAATGAAGTACAAGGAGTTGATGCTAACATACTACCTTATGTAGATGGAGCTATCGAAATAGCACAATACGGGACAAAACACTCTCTAAATGTATCAGTATGTGCAGGAATAGTCATCTATCAATTGGCAAATAAATTAAAAAAAATGTAACTTTTCTTAGTTAAAATGCTTATTCTGACATAAAAACTATAATTTAGATACATCAATCTAAAGTAATTATTTGTACTATTACGGCTTGTGATTGATAATAATAAAAACCTGATTTACATTTTTAATATTGAATAACCTGGATAAAAATAGCTTTAAGGAAGTGTTTGAAAAATACTATAATCCATTATGTAATTTTGCATTTACAATTGTAAAAGACAAAAAAACGGCACAAGATGCGGTACAGGATGTATTTGCCAAGTTGTGGGCAAAAAAGGACGAAATCACGATCAAGACTAATGAAAAATCCTACTTGTTTACTGCCGTAAAAAATAGATCTCTTGAAATATTGAGAAAAGAAGCGATTGATGCTAAAGTTAACAAAGCAGATTATAATCAAATTGCAGATGATGTTGATGAGGAGGCATCAAAATATATGTTAAAAGAAAAATTATATAACTCAATACGACAATTGCCCCCTAAATGTCAAGAGATATTTGTACTTACTAAGGTAAATGGTCTAACTTACGCCGAAGTAGCAGAAGAATTAAATATATCTGTAAAAACAGTAGAAAACCAAATTGGGAAAGGATATAGAAAATTAAGAATTTTAATGACAGACAATCTGTCAAACAGTAAAGATTAATTGTATTATAACACATGAATATAGATCAAATTATAGGTAAGTTGTTGAGTTCTGAAACAAATGATGAAGAACGCATTGCTATTGAAAATTGGAAAAAAGAAGCGGAAGAGAACGTAAAAGCTTTGAAAGAAATCCAACAAATAGCCAAAATAGGGGATACACTCAAAGACTACCAAGACTTTAATACTAACAGTGCATGGAGTAATTTTGAAGAAAAAATTGAATCGCAAGCAGTTACGCATAAGTTAAAAACAGAACAAGATCAACCATCTTCTACACAAACAGATACGCCTACTAAAGTATTTACTATTGCTAATCTTATCAAGATTGCAGCAGTAATTGCAATTGTATTTGGGGCAATATTTGCCATTAAAAACGATGTAGGTAATCTATCTAAATCAAATCAACAACAGAGTTATGTGAGTAATGAGTCTCAATTAGATTTTATACTTAACGATGGATCACAAATCACATTAGACAAAAAATCGTCTATCGATGTCAACGGTAGGAGGAAAATTAAATTAAAAGGACGTTCTCATTTTGATATAGCAAAAGATAAGACTCAGCAATTTGTTGTTGATATGCCAGTAGGTAGAGTTGTTGTATTAGGTACACAATTTACCATTGATGCTAAAAAGAATACTACAGAATTATACGTTATAGAGGGCAAAGTACGATATGAATTAGGAGAAAGAACAGTATTGTTGACTAAGGGTGATTATATATCAGTGGTAGATAATGATATCGTAAAATCAACAAATCATAACAAGAATATAATTAGTTGGAAGACTAATAAACTAGTGTTTAGAGAAGATAATATGGTCGATGTATTTACCATATTGTCAAAGCATTATAAAAAAGAAATCATTATTGAAAAAAGTGCTAATTTGGAAAAATGTGGTGTTACTACTTCATTTGTAAAAGCATCATTACAAGAGATACTTAATGAATTCACTATTACTCATGGGCTGAAATATTTGATCAAAAATGGAAAAGTTTTTGTAGTATCTTCAAATTGTTAATCATTAACTTATGGGACGATTTAACATATGTCTTCCCGTATTATTTTTACTATTACCTTGTTCTATTTTTGCACAAGGATCTAATATATTAAAAAAAATAATACCACTATCTTCTAGGACAAATAGTCTTAGTAACCATGTCAATAATTTATTGAATTTTCATGATGTTTCAATTGCTTTTAACAGTTCTAAAGTTAATGTCGATGAAATAATTACCTTCGAAAAGCGCAATATTCAATTGAGCGATCTTATTACTCAGCTATTTTATAAAGAGGATATTAAACTTACAATTAGTGCTAACAAAATATTAGTGACATTTGAAAACGATAAAGAAAATAAAATCAGTAATGTCACTTATCGAGGTTATATTTATGATCAGATTACTGGCGAAATATTGGTAGGAGCTAGCGTGGTTGACCTTAACAGTTGTACTTCTACATTTAGTAATGAAGATGGATTCTACAGCTTAACTATCCCTTTGGAATCTCTAAAGATATCAATAAACTATCTAGGGTACAAGTCAAAAACTATTGAGTCGTCAGCTAATACAAAACTTGATGTAAAATTAGAATTTGATAATGAAATAGCGCCCATATTGATTAATTCTGTAGTTGGGAATAACTATGTGATTGGTTCTGGAGGCGCAAAGATAAAATTAGATGATATTGATGGTTTTCAATCTATATCTGGAGAAAATGATTTGGTCACAGCAGTTCGTAAGGATGCTGGGGTGCAGTCGGGTAGTGAAGGTCAATCTGGATTATATGTCAGAGGAGGTAGCCCAGACCAAAACTTAGTTTTACTTGAAGGGATTCCACTGTACGAAATTAATCATGCTGCAGGGTTTTCTAGTATGTTTATCGAAGAAAGTATCAATAATGTAGATTTTATAAAAAGCGGTTTTCCTGCAAGGTTTGGTGGGCGATTAAGTTCTGTATTAAATGTACAACTTAAAGAGGGAGACAAATCCGGATATCATGGAAATATTCAATTGTCTTTACCGGGAGGAAAAGCACATTTAGAAGGCCCATTGTTTTCAAAAAAGACTTCTTTTAATATTTCTGGGAGACTTTCATATTTAGATAAATACATAAATCCATTGTTAGGCGGATTTATAACTTATGATGATATTGATATTCATTACAATGATTTTGTTGGAAAAATAACCCATAGTTTTTCTCCCACAACCAAATTATCTTTTAGCTATTATAATGGAGGGGATAGATTGTCTTTATTCAGAAAGATAAATTTGCAAGTGGACGAAAGCCAGTTTAATACTACCAATAACAACAGTTTGGCTTGGGGGTCAAAAGTATGGAATGTAAGTCTTTCTGATATTGTAAATGACAAATTAATATTTAAACTAAATGCGGGTAGTGTTAGTTACAATTATAACTCTCGAGGTACATTTACATTTGAATCTATAGAAGACAATTTAACGACATATCAAGAATTAGATGTAATATCCAATTCTAATATTCGGGATTATATTATTAGGTTAAACTTTGATTATTATTATAATGATCAACATCGATTCAAATTTGGTAGTGGTTGGAATTTTCACAAGTACAATCCAGCAGTAAGACATAATACAAAAATTGTAAATGGCGTTCTTGATTCACTAAATAACAATAGCGATAATATACTATTAGCTGATGAGTATTTTGGATATGTAGAAGATACCTACACTCCTAATAATTACTGGCAAATATATGGAGGGGCTTATTTGTCTGGTTATAGAATAGGGGAAATATCTTTTAACAATTTACAACCTAGAGTCAGAGTAATATATTCTCCAAATATAAATCATAGATTTAGTTTTTCATACTCAAAAATGACCCAATATGTTCATTTGTTAATCAATCCTGGGATAGGATTGCCTTCTGACTTGTGGGTACCAAGTACAGATAAAATATTACCAGAACATGCACAACAGTTTTCGGTTTCCTATATTACAGATTTAAGCAGAGGATATGAATTAACAGTAAGTGGATATTGGAAAAAAATGTCAAATCT